>CANHUG010000015.1 GCA_947462995.1 Verrucomicrobiales bacterium
CGGCGACGCCTCCGAATCAGATAGTGAATCCTGAGACGGGTAACTTCCGGTATCTGCTGACGGGCGGAGGCTTGTCATCGGTGGTGGCGCGGAATCTTGATTTCACGGCGGCCGGGGTGGTGCCTGCGACTTCGCTGGGTGAGCAGAAGGCGTTTGGTGATTACCTGACGATGCGGCATGGGACGCGGACCTTGGCTTACAATGCGATGGACACGCCGATGGCGCAGGACCAGCGGATTCAGCAGTTGCCGGTGCGGGCGCTGGACACGGTGCGGTTCAGTCCGGTGGAGCTGTGGAGGCAGACGTACTTCGGGAATCCTGACGGGAGCGGTGACCAGGGGAATCTGGGTGATGCGGACAGTGACAGCGTGAGCAACCTGTTTGAGTTTGCGTTCGGGACGGATCCGTCGAGTTCCGGCAGCGGGACTGGTGAGCTTTCGTACCTTGGGACGTTTGCCGGCAACGGGAGCATTGGGTCGACCGGGCAGCCGATCACGGGGGTGCAACAAGTGCCTAACAGTGTGGATTTCCGGTTTGTGTTCATCCGCCGGAAGGATCACGAGGCGGCGGGGCTGGTCTACACGCCGCAGTTCAGTGCGGATCTGGTGACGTGGCGTTCGTCGACGGCGGTGCCGGAGATTCTTGCGGATGACGGGACGCACCAGGTGGTGAGTGTGCCGTACATCCGGTTCATCAACGGGCGCAAAGCCCAGTTTGCCCGCCTGATGGTGACGATGCCATGAGAGTGACGAGCGAATTCCGAAACCTTACACTGAATCCGGTACCAGCCATGAAAAGCCTTCGTTCTCTGATCTGTCTAGCGGCCCTTGCGGGCAGCCCTGTGTCTGCGGCCATTGTTTACAGTGGTGATGTGAACATTCCGATCCCGTACAATTTTGCGGGGGTGTATCTGAATGTGGTGAGCGGGGCGGTGGTGAACAGCCAGCCGGCTGATTTCTACGGCAATCCTGCGGCCGCGTGGATCAGCATGGATTTTGCCGGTGTGGACGTGGTGAATGGCGACGGGTTGTTTCCGGCGGTGACGGGAGGTGATCAGGTGGTGGCGCTGCCGTTTGACAGCCCGGTGGGGCCATTGCTGACGTATGTGAGCGGGCCGAGTGCGAGCACGAGCCACCTTGGGGCCGGGCCTGGGCAGATTACGGCGGGGAGCCCGGTGTATCTGGGCTTTGCGATGAATCCGACAGGAGGCGGGGCGCAGTATGGATGGATCGAGGTCTCGCTGAACGATGATGTGACGGGAGGCCTTGTGATGCGTTATGCCTATGAGACGGTAATCGGGGCGACGATCAACGCGGGTGCGGTGCCGGAGCCGGGGACGGCTGCGGTGGTGGCGATGACTGGTGCGGTGGCGCTGCTAAGGCGGCGCCGGCGCTGAGGTTCGCTTGATCCGGGGATGGTCAGATGATCATGCCTGCGGCGACCGTTTCATTGGTGGCTTCGTCGATGAGGATGAAGCTGCCGGTGATGCGGTTTTTCGCGTAGCTGTCGAACATGAGCGGCGCGGAGGTGCGGATAGCGATGCGGCCGATGTCGTTCATGCGGAAGACGAGGTCGTCTTCGATTTTGTGGAGGGTATTGATATTGACCTTGTAGCGGACGTCTTTGACGATGGCGGCGACCTCGCGGGTGGTGTGGCGGAGGGCGAAGCGTGCGCGGGTGCTGAGCGGGCGTTCGCTGAACCAGCAGATCATGGCTTCGAGGTCCTGACCGGTTTCCGGCGGGTTGTTGGGTTTGACGATCATGTCGCCGCGGGAGATGTCGATTTCGTCCTCGAGTGTGAGGGTGACGGAGAGCGGTGCGAAGGCTTCCTGGAGATCGCCGTCGGCGGAGTGGACGGATTTGATGCGGGACTGGAAGCCGGAGGGCAGAGCGACGACGGCGTCGCCGGGTTTGAAGACACCGCCGGCGACGCGTCCGGCGTAGCCGCGGAAGTCGTGCCATTCGTCGCTATGGGGGCGGATGACGGTCTGGACCGGGAAGCGAGCTTCGACGTGGTTTTCGCCTGGGCGGACGTAGACGGTTTCGAGGTGATAGAGGAGCGTGGGGCCCTTGTACCACGGCATGGCGTCGGATTTGTCGACGACGTTGTCGCCATTGAGGGCGCTGATGGGGATGAAGGTCATCTCGACGAGGTTTTCGAGACGGCTGGCGAAGTCGCTGAAGTCGGCCTTGATGCGTTCGTAGGTTTCCTCGCTGTAGTCGACGAGGTCCATTTTATTGACGGCGAGGATGACGTGCTGGATGCGGAGGAGGTTAGCGAGGAACGCGTGGCGGCAGGTTTGTTCGATGACCCCTTTGCGGGCGTCGATGAGGATGATGGCGAGGTTGGCGGTGCTGGCGCCGGTGACCATGTTCCGGGTGTACTGGATGTGGCCGGGGGTGTCAGCGATGATGAATTTGCGGCGCGGTGTGGCGAAGTAGCGGTAGGCGACATCGATGGTGATGCCTTGTTCGCGTTCTGCGCGGAGACCGTCTGTGAGGAGGGCGAGGTCGACGCGGGCGTCGCCGCGTTTCTGGGAGAAGCGTTCGACGGCGGCGAGTTGGTCTTCGAAGATGGATTTGGAATCGTAGAGGAGACGGCCGATGAGGGTGGATTTGCCGTCGTCGACGGAGCCGGCGGTGGTGAAGCGGAGAAGGTCCATGGCGTTTGGAGGGAGAGTGCTAGGAATTGGGGTGCCGGGGATGCCGCGGGTCAGAAGTAGCCTTCCTTTTTGCGGTCCTCCATGGCGCTTTCGCTGCGCTGGTCGTCGGCGCGGGTGCCGCGTTCGGTCTGGCGGGCGGCGGCGACTTCAGCGACGATGTCGTCGAGGGAGGCGGCGGCGGATTCGACGGCACCTGTGCAGGTGACATCGCCGACGGTGCGGAAGCGGATGGTGCGGGTTTCGACGGGTTCGTCAGGCTGTGGGTTGGCGAAGCCGGTTTCTGCGTCGAGCCATGAACCGTCGCGGCGGAAGACGCGGCGCTGGTGTGAGAAGTAGAGGGATGGTAGGGGGATGTTTTCCTGCTGGATGTACTGCCAGATGTCCATTTCGGTCCAGTTGGAGAGGGGGAAGACGCGGAAGTGTTCGCCTTCGTGTTTGCGGCCGTTGAAGAGGTTCCAGAGTTCGGGGCGCTGGTTTTTGGGGTCCCACTGGCCGAAGTCGTTGCGGTGGCTGAAGAAGCGTTCTTTGGCGCGGGCTTTTTCCTCGTCGCGACGGCCGCCGCCGAGGCAGGCGTCGAATTTGTTATCGGCGATGGCGTCGAGGAGGGTGACGGTCTGGAGTTTATTGCGGCTGGCGCGCGGGCCTTTTTCTTCGGCGACGCGGCCCTGGTTGATGCTGTCCTGGACGAGGGCGACGACGAGGCGGGCACCGATGAGGCTGACGAAGTCGTCGCGGTAGGTGATGGCTTCGGGGAAGTTGTGGCCGGTGTCGACGTGGAGGAGGGCGAAGGGCATGCGAGCCGGGTGGAAGGCTTTGCGAGCGAGCCATGCCATGACGATGGAGTCTTTACCGCCGGAGAAGAGGAGGGCTGGGTTGCGGAACTGGGCGGCGGTTTCGCGGAGGACGTAGATGGCTTCCGATTCCAACTGCTGGAGGTGACTGATCTGGTAGCGGTGGAAGGTGGACATGGCGGAAGTTGGTGGAGGCGTTTCCGGCATGCCTACGGAGGGAGACGCGAGGCGCAAGCGAATTCTCCCGATTCCTGATCGGAATGGTCGGGTTTCGATTTTTAAGGGGCGAACGAGATGGCGAGGCGGAAGGAGCGGCGGCCTGGCGGGGTGGGGGGGATATCGATGGAGGCGGAGAAGTCCGGGTTGAGGGGGACGGGGTCGGCTCCGGGGACGGGGAGCCATGGGGAGGCTGCGGGGTTGGGGGATTCCTGGAGCGAGTAGAGGTGGCCGGGGGAGCCGGAGAAGGTGATGCGGATGGCGTTGCCGGTCCATGTGGCGGTGAAGTTCTGGACGGCGGCGTCGAGGGAGACGTCCGGGCGGACGTCGAGCCAGACGAGTTTGTGGTCGCTGGCGTTGGCGGTGGTGACGAGGGAGGCCTGAGGGTGTGGGCTGAGGGGCCAGAAGATGGCGCTGTCGAGGATGGAGAGGCCGGAGCGGGAGGGGAGGACGTAATCGACGCGGAGGTCCTGGGCGAAGTCGGCGGTGTTCGTGGTGTTGTTAGAGTAGCGCGAGGCTGAGGGAATTGGGGAGTTGAGGATGAGCGGGTGGTTGGTGAGTTGCTGAGCGGCACCGGGGAAGCTGTCGCCTTTGGCTGGATCGGCGTTACAGTCGCCGGCGATGACGAAGCGCTCGCCGCGGGCGAGGCCGCCGCGGTTGCCGTTGTCGTCGGTGATCCATGAGGAGCGGGCGGGGTCGATGTAATCGGCCCAGAAGCGGATTTCGTCGGTGTTGCGGCGGCCGTTGCGGTCTTCTGCGGCGTCGAAGACGGGGGGAGTGGGGTGGGCGACGAGGAAGTGGACGAGGTGGCCGCCGCCGAGGTCGATGGGGAGATCCCAGTGGCTTTTGGAGGAGAGGCGGAAGACGGCGAGTTCGGCGGGTGAGTACCAGTCGGCGGGAGCTGGGGAGGAAGAGTTGTCAGGGAGGCGGGCGCCGGGCATGGCGTTCCAGAGGAGACGGCGGAACTGGCGGATGGAGGCGGTGGCGATGGGGAAGCGGGAGTAGACGGCCATGCCGTATTTGCCGCGGAATTCGCCGAAGCCGAAGGCGTCGTTGCCGTAGGCTTCGGAGCCCGGGGTGGTGACGGCGGTGCCGGAGTTGTCGAAGTCTAGGAAGTTAGGGGAAGAGGGCGCGGGCGGGGTGGAGTCGGGTGTGCCGTCCTCGTTGGTGTCGTATGGGGAGAAGCCGGTGTTAGGGGTGGCGGTGTAGCGGTAGGGGAAGGAGAGGGCAGGTTGGCCGTTCTGGGAGACGGCGAGGAAGTTGTCGTGGAAGAGATCGAGGACGGTGCGGCCGTGGAAGTCGCGCTGCGGGTCCCAGTCGAATTCGTTGACGAGGAGGATGTCCGGGGCGTTGCGCTGGATGATTTCGGCGATGCGCTTGGCTTGAGCGACGCCGGTGGTGGCGGCGCCGGGGGAGACGAGGTCGGTGAAGAGCTGGCCGAATGAGTTTCGGTTGAGGGAGGCGTTGAAGGTGGCGAAGCGGACGCGTGCGGGCGGGGCTGCGGCGGCGGGGGCCAGAGTTCCGGCGAGCAGGGTTGCGGCGAGAGCGAACCGGAGAACGTGCATGGAGCGATCCATCTGAGGGGGCGTGTGGCGGGTCAAGTCACTGTTCCGTTTCCTTCGGGACGATGAAATGCGGGCAAAATTGGAAAACCGTTTGCATTCCCCATGCCAGCGACTAGGACAGAGACGCGGGATAGAGCAGCCCGGTAGCTCGTCAGGCTCATAACCTGAAGGTCATAGGTTCAAATCCTATTCCCGCAACCATTTCAAACCCCTGTAAGTCAATGACTTGCAGGGGTTTTTAGGTTTCAGCCGTCTGTGATGCGGCGATGGGTGAAGGGGTAGCTTGTGACGATGGCGGTGATGAGCGACTGCATGCGGAAGTCGTCTTTGGCGATGGTGGCCATGAGTTGGTCGACGATGATTTCGTCGTAGCCTTCGAGCTGGCGGCAGAGGGCGTAGGCGAGGAGTTTTTCGGTGAGGTTGCGGGCGATGTCGGCGGATCTGGTGGCGATGATGGATTTGAGGTCGCGAGGGGAGGCGAAGTGGTGGTTGCCGGGGAGGTCGCCGGCGGCGTCGATGGGGCCGCCGGAGTCGTCCTGAGCGCGCCAGCGGCCGATGGCGTCGAAGTTTTCGAGGCCGAAGCCGATGGGGTCGAGGATGTTGTGGCAGTTGGCGCAGACGGCGTTGGTGCGGTGGAGTTCGGTGCGCTGGCGGAGCGTGAGGGAGGCGACCTCGGTGGGGTTCTGCTTGTCGAGGGCGGGGACGTTAGGAGGGGCGGGCGGGACGTGTTCGCCGAGGATCTGTTCGAGGACGAAGACCCCGCGGCGGACCGGGCTGGTGCGGTTAGGGAAGGACGTGGCGGCGAGGACGCCGGGCATGCCGAGGATGCCGCCGCGGTTAGGGTCGGTGAGGGAGACGCGGCGCATTTCCGGGCCGTTGACCGCGGCTTCCATGCCGTAGAGGGCGGCGAGGGGAGCGTTGAGGAATGTGTAGTCGCTATCGATGAAGCGGATGACGCTGAGGTTTTCGCGGACGATGCTGTCGAAGAAGAGCCGGGCTTCGTCGATCATGGCGTCGCGGAGGTCTGCGGACATCTGGGGGAACTTTGCGGGGTCGAAGGTTTTGGTTTTGAGGTCGCCGAGGCCGAGCCATTGGGTGCCGAAGCCATCGAAGAGGGCGCGGGAGCGCGGGTCTGCGAGGAGACGGAGGGTCTGGGCCTTGAGGGTGTCGGGATGATGGAGCTGGCCGTTGTCTGCGAGGGTGGAGAGTTCGGCGTCGGGCATGGTGGCCCAGAGAAGATAGGACAGGCGCGAGGCGAGTTGGTGGTCGTCGAGTGGGACGATGGACTGGCCTTGCGGGGAGGCGGTGGCGGGGGTGATGAAGAGGAACTGCGGCGAGACGAGGATGGCTTTGAGCATCAGGCGCAGGGAATCCGCGTGGCTGAGGTTGTTAGCGCGGCCGAGATCGAAGACGGCGAGGAGGGTTTGGATTTCGGCGTCGGAAGGCGGGCGGCGGAAGGCGTTCCGGGCGAGGGTTCGGGCGGCCGTGGTGGCGGCGGCTTTGAGGTCGGTGCCGTCGGCGGGCGGCGTGCTGAACCAGGGCTTGAGGGTTTCGGAGGCTGGGGGACTGTTAGGCGGGAGGGCCTGGTCGAGGGCCTTGGTGGCGATTTCGAGGTATTGTTCGGACTGGAGAGGCGACAGGGTGTTGAGATAGCCGGCACCGGAGACCTCGTCAGGGAGGTCGCGGGCGATGGCGGGATCGACGCCGAGGAGGTCGTGGAGCGTGTTGCCGTATTCGGTTCTGGTGAGACGGCGGATTACGAAGAGACCGGGGTCTTGAGGGCTGAGAAATTTGAGTTTGCCGATCCAGTCGAGGAAGCGCTGCCGTTCGTCGTCCGGGGGCTGACGGTCGGCTTCCTTCGGGGGCATGTCGTGGGCTTTGACATTGGCCTGAGCCTGCTTCCAGTGCTTGCGGGAAGCGGGGCTGCCGGGGTCCTTTAGGGCGGACTGGTAGTTGAGGCCACCTTTGGATTTCCGGTCGCTGTGGCACTCGGTGCAGTAGGCGTTCACGAACGGGGTGACCCCGGCGAGGAAGGACTTGCGGGCGTCGGCGTGGGGCGTGGTGTGATCGGGGAAGTCCGGGCTGTCGGGCGAGGCGTGAGCAGCGGGCGCGCTGATGAGGGCGAGCAGGGCGGTGAGCGCGAGGCTGAGGCAGGTGGTTCCGGGTGTGGTCATGTGGTGCGTGTCGTCAGCCTGGCGGGATTACGGGTGGGGAGTGGCGGGTTTATCGGGGGGGGCTGAACTCGCAGGGATTCAAGGCTTGCGATTAAGGAAGTGGCGTTGGAGATTATCGGAGAAGCGACTTATGCTGATTAACCACAGTTCTCCGCCAGAGGAAAAGATTGCGCTGTTTCGCTCGCTCTTCAGAGGGCGGGAGGATGTTTATCCGCGACGGTTCGAGAGTGTCAAGACAGGCAAGGCTGGGTATTCACCGGTGTGCGGCAATGAATGGCTGCGCGGCGTGTGCGAGAAGCCGCGCATCAAGTGTGGCGACTGTGCGCATCAATGCTGGCTGCCAGTGACGGATGATGTGGTGCGCTGGCATTTGTCGGGCAGCGATGATCTCGGGCGAGCATGTGTGATTGGGGTGTATCCGATGCTGGTGGATGAGCGCTGCCTGTTTCTGGCGGTTGATTTTGACGATGGCGAGTGGGCGGCGGATTCACTAGCCTATCTGGCGACATGCGAGCGGCTGGGAATTCCTGCGGCGCTGGAGAGATCCCGATCTGGAAACGGGGGGCATGTCTGGATTTTCTTTGCGGAGGCGATCCCGGCATCGCTCGCGCGGAAGCTGGGTGCGCACATTCTGACGGAGACGATGGAGCAAAGACCGGAGGCGGGATTGAAATCGTATGACCGGTTTTTCCCGAATCAGGACACCTTGCCGCGCGGTGGTTTTGGCAACCTGATTGCGCTGCCATTGCAGAAGGCTGCCAGGGAGAATGGCAACAGCCTGTTTGTTGATGCCGAGTTGAAGCCGCATGCGGATCAGTGGGGGTTTCTGGCTAGCCTTGGACGAGTGTCGATGGAGCGTGTCGAGGCGATTGTTCGTGAGGCTGAGGGACGGGGGCGTGTCATGGGGGTGCGGATGGCGATTCCGGATGAAGAGGAGGATGGCGAGCCTTGGAAGCTAACGCCTTCCCGCAGCAAACAGAGCCTGCCCGCGGGTGAGATGCCGAAGGGACTGGAGATTGTTTTGTCCGATCAGGTGTACCTTGCGAAGGCGGCGTTGCCGGCGCCGTTGAGGAACGCGGTGGTGCGGCTGGCGGCGTTCCAGAATCCTGAGTTCTACAAAGCGCAGGCCATGCGACTGCCGACCTTTGACAAGCCGCGCATCATCGCGTGTGCGGAGGATCATGCCGAGCACATTGCGCTGCCCCGCGGTTGTCTGGATGATGCGTTGGCGTTGTTTCGTTCGCTGAAGATCAAGGCAACGATCCGCGATGAACGATTTTGTGGACGGGCGATTGGGGTCACCTTCAGGGGCACGTTGCGAGCGGAGCAGGAGAAGGCTGCCGCGGCGATGCTGGCGCATGATTGCGGGGTGCTCTCGGCGACGACAGCTTTCGGCAAGACGGTGCTTGCTGCGTGGATGATGGCGGAGCGCGGTGCGAACACGATCGTGCTGGTGCATCGGCAGCAGTTGCTGGAGCAGTGGGTGGAGCGATTGAGTCAGTTTCTGGGTTTGAGCACGAAGGAGATCGGGCGATGGGGCGGTGGGCGGAAGTCGCTGACGGGCAGGATCGACATTGCGCTGATGCAGAGTGTGGTTAGAGACGGGACCGTCAATGACATGATCGGCGACTATGGGCACCTTGTGGTGGACGAGTGCCATCATCTATCGGCGCATAGTTTCGAACTCGTGGCGCGACGGGCGAAGGCGAAGTTTGTGCTCGGGCTGTCCGCCACTGTAGCGCGGAAGGACGGGCACCATCCGATCATATTCATGCAATGCGGTCCCGTGCGGCATCGCGTGGATGCACGCCAGCAGGCTGAAGAGCGCCCGTTCACGCATGAGGTTCTTGTTCGGCCCACGGGCTTTTTCCCGGACGGTGGGGCCGATGCTGACATGCGTCTGGAGTATCAGCGACTATGTGCGGCGGTGATGCACTCGGAGTCGCGCAATCGGTTCATCGTCTCGGACATCATAGAGGCCGTGAAGCAGGGACGCTCGCCTGTGGTGCTGACGGAGCGCACCGGGCATCTGGAAATGATCGCCACGCAATTGCGCGAGCACATTGATCACGTGATCACGCTGCAAGGCGGAATGAGCCGCAAGGCGCTCAAGGCGGCTCTGGATCACCTCAGCAGCATCCCTGCCACGGAGAGCCGAGTCCTGATTGCCACCGGACGCTTCATCGGTGAAGGCTTCGACGATTCACGGCTCGATACTCTGTTTCTTGCCATGCCGGTTTCATGGCGCGGAACCATCGCGCAATACGCGGGGAGGCTGCACCGGTTGCACGATGGCAAGAAAGTGGTGCGGGTGTATGACTATGCTGATCTCGACGTGCCGATGCTCGCACGCATGTTTGACAAACGGTGCGCGGGTTATGAAGCTATCGGCTACACGATCCTGTTGCCGGCAAGTGCAATGCCTGGCTGGCCCGCCGAAGTGCCGCTGCCCGTGGATCCACAGTGGAAGCAGGACTATGCTGCGAGCGTAAAGCGGCTCATCCGTGACGGTGTGGATCAGCCCCTCGCCCAACTCTTCGTTCACATCGCCAGACCATTCGCTGCTGATTCCACAGGCGCTGGGCGTGCACGCAGTGCCAGTGAAGCCTTCATCTTCCGCCGCTTCGAGTCACTGCCCGAACTCAAAGGCCGTTTCCGGCTCAATGAGATCCTGCCCATTCCATTCAATGATCGCGGTCAGACCGAAGTCGATCTGCTCTGCGAGGAAGCGAAACTCGTCGTTGAGATCGACGGGGCCCAGCATCTTGGCGATGCTGGTGCCTATCGCAGGGATCGCCGCAAAGACGCCCTTCTTCAGGGTGCTGGCTATTTTGTGTTACGCTTCCTAGCCGACGATCTTGGCAGGCATCTTGATGAGGTTCTGGACACGGTGCTTAGAGTGATGGCGATGAGGATGCGGGATGCAAAGGGGGGACCGGGAGATTCATGAATTGTCTCCGAACGCTGCGATGCGGGACGTCCGTTGGGCGGACGGAGATAGGCATGCCGATATTTTGTCGGATGACTGGATTCACCGGGTTGGGGGAGCGGGTTTGGGGCGGAAGGCGCCGGCTTGCTCCGAGCCAGTGACTTCACTTCCTTTTGCGGCGCACGCGCTTCGGCTTCTCCGGGGCGAGGGTCATCTGCGGGGTGACCTTGATGCCCATGCGCTTGTAGTAGTCGAGCATTTTCTCGGTGGCCACGCGACCGGCTTCGAGCACGATCTTTGACATCTCCGACATTTCGGGCTGAGGTGTCTCTTGAGGGTTGTTGGAGGTGAGCATGGCGTGAAGTTGGTCGAGCGTGTGCGTCTTGCTGTCGGCGATCTGGACCGGCGGAGGTGTTTAGTTGTTCCACAGTCCCCACTCATCGGCAAGCGGGAGGTAATCCTCCAGGAAATGCCGAAGGCTGCGCTCATAGCGGCGGCGGATGTCGTCTTCGGGTACGTGATGGCCACCCAGTTTCACTCGCAGGGCGACGCGGTCCACCGCCTGCGTCGCCGAGCCGATCACAATATAATGCAGCAGCACACGGTAGCCACATGCCTTTGCCTCCCGGATTAGCCCCGCCTGAGCCTTGCCGCTGAGCGTGCGTTGACGGCGGACATCCCAGTCCGCCGCCCTTCGGGCTGATCTTCGATCAGTCTGTCTCCAGCCTTCCCAAGGCTTCCGGCTCCAGTGCGAAGCTGGCTTTCGCAGCAATCAGCGAACGCGCTTCCTCCAGCACCAGTCGCCCCGCCCGGAATGCGGTCAGCGAAGGATCCAGTGGCGACAGCCCGCGGGCGATTTGACGGCGGACATCCCAGTCCGCCGCCCTTCGGGCTGATCTTCGACCAGTCTATCTCCAGCCTTCCTCAGGCTTCCGGTTCATCGGCATTCAGGAAACGCATGAGGCCGAGGCGCGGAAGCAGTTCGCGTGCGAGGGTGGTCTTTCCTGCGCCGTTGCAGCCGCCGAGAATGCAGAGGGTAGAGGTCATGGGGAGAGAATCAGTAGGACACCACCGCTAGCCCCGGTACTCGACTGAATTCGTCCACGTTGTTGGTGACGACTCCCATGTCATGCACCAACGCGGTGGCGGCGATCCAGATGTCATTGGTTCCGATCAGTTGTCCTTTGGCAGCCAGCGTCCGGTAGATCTCGCCGTACTGCCACGAGACTTCGGCGGACCAAGGGAGGATCGGGTAAGGGCGGCAAAGGCGTTCCCAGTCGCGCTTCGGGCTCGCGGATTGGCCGCAGGCTAGTTCGCCAGCGACAGTGAACGTGATATAGAAGGTCTCTCTGGTTCTGGCGGCAAAGAAGCGGTCAATCGTGGTGGTGATCCCGCGCTTGGCCTCACGTTCGGCCACGATGATGAAATTGGTGTCGAGGATCAGGCCCATGGATCATCGGGAATGGGGTCCTGCTTGGTGGCGTCTTCGACGGCATCCAGATACTTGTCGCTGGTGCCACTGCCGCCGTTCCGGAAGTGCGCTAGCAAGGATTCCCCGGTCGCTGGAGCATCCATCCAGACGGCACGACGCACGACTTCGGTGAAGGACTCGCCGGCGCGCTTGGCGTGGCGAAGCTTCTCGTAGGCATCGAGTTCCAAGGTGATGGTCTTTGTTGCCATGCACGAAAAATGCACGGAATGGGAGAATCGGCAAGTGCGACCCGTTCGGAATGCGGCTGATTCGATCGGAGCGGATCCGTGGTCCTGCGCTTGAGACCGTCGAAGATGCGGGCGTTGGCCATGCGGCCAGATTCGACTTTCGACTGGGAGGGGTGGGAGATAGCGTGCGATCGCGAAGGGGTCGGCGGGCGCGGCGCGAGTGAAAGGCGTGGGGGCAACGGCGAGGAGGGCGGTGAGCGCGAGGCTGCGGCGGGTGGTTCCGGGAGTGGTCATGCGGTGCGTTTCGTCAGCCGGGCCGGGTTGCGTCGAAAGCAGAGGATAGATTCATGGTAAGGTCCGGTATTCAACGATGCTCTCCATTGATGCCGAAGGCTTGCTCGACGATCGAACGCTCAGCGGATGCAAGGTTCAGCAGGATCGATCGGTCCCTTCCACCCGATTTGAGGAATGCGATCGACGTGTTGAGGAGGCGGATGGAAAGGCGAAAGTCAGAAAAGCCTTCCGAGACCTGCTCCCATGCTGATCTCCAGCCTTCGAGATTGTCCGAGGATGGAAAGGGCTCGCCGGAGCGGTAGATGCTGCCGATGTGTTGAACGACCGCCGCACCCAAGGCAGGCAGCGCCTGATGCTTCTGATAGAGACGGAGGAACTCGGTCACTTTGTGGCGACGGCCCTCTGGGTTCAGACCAGCGGAGAAGACCACACCGATCAAACCGGCAGGATTTCCGTGATATGCGGGCTGTGCATTCGCGCCGCGATCCAAACTAGCCTCAAGCGATTGGAAGCCTTCGCTCCATCTGCCGTCGCTGAAGTGGTTTTCGGAGAGAATCAGATGCGCATGGACGACTGTTTCCAAAGGAGCCTCTGGGTGGCTGATCAATGTTGTAAAGTTCGCCATGGATTCGTCTTTCCGTCCATTATGGAGATGGGTGAGGCCGCGACCGAATAGTGCATCAGCAATCTGTTCGACCGATGCGCCGGGCAGGCAGATCACCGCCGTGTAGTCGGCAACGGCATGCTGATAATCTCCCGCTTGGAGGTGGGTAGTGCCGCGATTGAGAAGCGCTTTGGCGACGTGCTTGGCCGGTGCGCCGAGCAGGTCGATTACTACCGTGTAGTCGTCAACTTCAAGCTGTCGATCGCCCAACCGGCCGTGGGTGATGCCGCGATTGAAGAGCGCTGTGGCGACCTGGTCGATTGGTGCGCTGTGCAGGCAGATCACCGCCGTGTAGTCGGCAACGGCATGCTGATAATCTCCCGCTTGGAGGTGGGTAGTGCCGCGATTGACGAGTGCCTTGGCGACCTGTTCGACCGTTGCGCCGGGCAGTTCGATCACCGTCGTGTAGTCGGCAATTTCAAGCTCTTGAGCGCCCAATCGGCGGTAGGTGATGCCGCGATTGAAAAGCGCTTTGGTGACCTGTTCGATCGGTGCGCCGCGCAGGCCGGTCACCGCCGTGTAATCGGCAACGGCATGCTGATAATCTCCCACTTGGAAGTGGGTGAGGCCGCGATGGACGAGCGCTTTGGCGACGTGCTTAACCGATGCGCCAGGCAGGTCGATCACAGCCGTGTAGTCGGCGATTTCTTTGTCTCGGTCTTCCAAATCTGAATGAATTATCGCGCGTACGAGCAAGAGGCCAACTTTGGTCGTGGGCGTGGCTTCTTCAGCGATGGCTTCATTGAGAGAAAGGACCGCCTCGGCTGGCATTTTCTCGCTCATGCTTTGCAAGGCCAGAAGCAATTCTTCTGGTGCATTCTTCAAGCCATTAGCCATCCCCTCGCGAACCACTGAGGGAGTCTCCTCAGGGAGTGACAATTGGAGATGATCCAGAAGGATCTGCTTTCTGAGGTTTCCTTCGGTGCGGTTCTTTTGGATGGCAGATTGCAGATAGGAGAAGGATGTGGAAGCAGGTTCGAGTGTGTCGAGACGGAGTTTGAGGTCCTGATCGTCATACCAGACGCGGAGGAAATCCACGAGCAGGCGGAGTGGTTGCAGACGCTGATTGTCCTTCACTTCGACGCAGATGCGCATGAGCGGCTCGCTGATCTCGTAGAGGGATTCGCGCCCGCGTTGATTGGCCTCGACGTAGCCCTTTTCCCGGAGGTCCTGAAGCTGGCTGGAGATGGTCTGCGGCGTAGCGAAGAGTCGCTTGGCGATCTCTTTGACAGGCACGGTGCCTTCGCAGGTGCAGAGATACTCGACAATTTTTCGCTGCAGCGGCGGCAACCAGCGAATGCGTTCCTGGTAATAGGGTGTGAGTTCGTCGACCATTTTCATGAACGGCTCCAAGAGAGCATCCACGCTGTCGCGAGTGATGAACTGCGAGAGGACGATGTAGATGCGGTGATTGCCCCCTGAGAGGTGATGGATGGCCCGGACTCTGGAACGGCCCTGTCTGGTGGCGAGGAAATCTACGACAGTGTCCTTTCTCTGAAGGCGGGCGATGTTCTGGAGGAGTTCGGTGGCTTGCGTGACGGTGAGCGGCTTGAGATGTTCGGTCTGGAAGAAACCGAAGAAGGGATTGTTCCGATTGGAGAGGTCTTCGACGAGCCGTTGGGCGGTGGCGACGATGGAGAGGCGGGGGTTTTCCTGGATGAAGGATCGCAGCTGTTTTTGTCCGGAATCGCCGAGCCCCTCGAAGATGGCGTCGAGATTTTCGGTCACGACCAGGAGTGTGCGAGAACCGAGAGCAGAGAGGAGATGGTTCGAGACGAACTCGAGGGCGGCGTCCTGTTTGAGGTCATACGCGGGACTGAGCATGTCTGCGTGGAATTCAGCGGGGTAGCGCTTCTCAAGAGCCGCGTGGATCTTCAAAAGAAGCTCGAGGAGGGTCGTGCAGGTTTCGTCTTCATTCAGCCATGCGATGCGCAGATGGTTTGTGAGAGACTCGTCTTCAGCGAGTCGGCTGACGATGAGCGTGACAAGGTGAGTTTTCCCGCAGCCGCGCGGACCCACGAAAAGGAGGTGGTGCTTGTGGTTTGTCAGCGCGCTCTCCTGTACCCGCTCCACGGCGTCCCGCAGGAGGCTTTGCCTTTGGACGAGAATGAACTCGAGGTCCTTCGGGTCGGTGCGGCTGGGGGTGAAGACCCAGATGGTTTTGCCGCTGTGGGGACTCTCTGCGGGGTGTGACGGCGGCATGTTCACAGGCCACGGTTGAGTTTCCACCAGCGGCGGATCAGAGGGAAGCGGAATCGATATGCTCCAGCCTCGTCCCGTTTCAGGTAGTGATCACGCTCCATTGAGGTGAGGAGGCGAAGAAGGCGCTCGCGGTCATCGAACTGGCTCGCGCCCTTGAGCATGGCGAGTAATTCAGCTACCGAGGCATTGTCCTTCTGGGCGGCCAACTCATCCAGGATCAGGGAGACTTCCTTTTCATGGTTCGGGTAGTAGGTTGCAATCCGCTCGCGATAGTGGAGCAACTCCCATGTGTCGTTGGCATCGATCAGATGCGAGGCTACCACCTTGGCGACATTTTCAGGACTGGCGTCCCATTCCATGATTTTCAGGCCTCTGACAATGTGGTGGATGTAGAAGGCGAAGCAATCCGCTTCCCGGGCAATGGCTGCTGCGGCCGCGGGTTTGTCAGGTGACGGCAGGGATTCCCCGTCAATCAACGAAATAGCTAGGCTGGCAGCGTCGTTTGGTTCCAAGGGAGGGACGTCCACCGTTGCCATGTCATTGACTGGAGAGTTGGCGTAGCTTTTTTCCTTTAGGGAAGTGAGGACATGGTGAAGGCCGACGGAGCCTGTGATGACCATGCGAAGCCCGCTGTGCGTCTGGCGCAGCCACCGCAGATGATCAAGCACCTGCATGGCGGTCTGTTCGCCTTCGCCGTCGCGAATGTTCATCAGCATGAACGGCAACTCATCCCACAGGAACAGAAGTTTGGTGCCATAGTCGTTCTCGTGCATCAGATCCTCGATCGCCTTGGTCAGAACCTCCTTCCAAGGAGTGGCTACCTTTTCTGGCAGCTTGATGGTGCCTCCAAGTTCGATTCCTCCAAGGGATCCCAGAAACTCCTTGGATCGTCGGGCCAACCTGCGCTTTCCGCTGAGGAAGTGATCCACCTGCTTGTAGACAGCCATCGAGAATTCGGCGGCCGAGTGGCAGCTTTCCAGGTCCTGGTATACTGGAAGCCAGCCTTGGTGAGGCTCGGCCGCCATTTTCTTCATGACCGTGGTTTTGCCGATACGGCGCTCGGCGGTGATCACCATGCTTTGCTGCTGGACGATTTCCCAGATGGTCTGGATGAGTCGATCGCGCCCGATGACGGATTTGAGGTCGATCTGGCCTCCCGGGTTTGCTTTCATGGACGAACGTACGTGAAATCGGACGTGTGTCAAGTGGGACGTATGAATGTCGATTGGCTGTATTCTGGATGTCGAAGGGATCTATTCAGGGCGGTGGATGGATGGGCAGGGGTGCTCGGGCAGCGGTTGGGAGGCTGGGTGAGGGCGATGGTGGGGGCGAGGAGGAGAAATAGGACAAATAGGGCCTATGGGACCGAGATGGGCACGGCTGCCACGGGGACCAAGATGGGGGAGGGGAGTGATGGGAACTTATGGATGGTGAGGGGGTGATGGGAGTTAGGGGGCATCGAGGATGCGATGGCATTCGGAGAGGAGGAGGGATTGGGTGGAGGGGTCTTGGGTGGTGGTGGGGGAGCGGAGGGCGTCGCGGACTGGGTGGGGCCAGAGATCGATCCATGGGCGGAGGGAGAGGTCGGAGGGGGAGGCTGGTGGGGCGGTGCGTTGGGAGACGCAGAGGATTTCGGAGGCGAGGGTGAGGGCTTCGGCCAGGGGAGTGGCGGCGTCGGGGCGGAGGTCGGCGGCGATGAGGGCTTTGGCGATTTTGAGCCGGTGTTCGAGACGAGGTTTGAGGTCGGCGATGAGCTGGAGTTCTGCGGCGGTGAGGGTGATGGCTGGGGAAGGGGTGGGTGTGAGCGGGTCGAGCGGGCGGCTGGCGCGTTCGGTGCGTTGGATGAGGCCTGCGGCGTGGAGGGCATCGAGAGCGGCGAGGGTGGCGCGGTCGAGGACGAGGAGGCGGGTGGGGTCGTGGGGCGGATCGTCGGTGAAGAGCCGCTGATGGATGGCTTCGAGACGCGGGCGCCATGCCTCGGCGTCGCGGTCGACGACGACGGTGACGGTGCTGCCGGGGGAGTCGGTGCTGAAGCGTTCGTGGCAGGAGACGAAGTGGTTGCCGAGGAGTTGGTGGAATTCGGTGGCGATGGCTTGGGGGCGGTCGGGCGGGGCGGGCGGATTGGTGTTGCGGGTGTTAGGGGAGGCGGGAGTGAGGATGAGCTGGAGACGATTGAGGAAGGATTGGCCGCCGGTTTTGAGATTGATGCGGTCGAGATTGCCGCGGAGATCGAGGACCCCGTCGGACAGGCCCTGTTTCATGGCGAGGGTTTCGAGCATCCCGTGTTCGATGGATTTTTCGGTGACGAGATTGATGACGGTGACGGCGCGGCGCTGGTGTTTGCGCCATGCGCGTGCGATGCGCTGTTCGAGTCTGGCGGGATTCCATGGGAGGTCGCAATTGATGACGACGCTGGCGTTCTGGAGATTGAGGCCGGTGCCGGCGCTTTCGGTGCAGAGGAGGACGCGGGTGGCGGGGTCCTGTTTGAAGGCGATGATTTCGGCGCGGCGGCGCTTCTGGGGGAGTTGGCCGGTGTGGAGGGCATAGCCGATGTTCATTTCCTTGAGGAGGCCCTGGACGAGGAGGAGCATGCGGAGCCATTCGGAGAAGATGATGACCTTGACCTCAGCTTCGGAGAGACAGTCTTCGAGGATGCTGCGGAGTTCTGCTAGTTTCGGGCATTCGCGGGCTTCGGGGTCGAGGATGAAGACGGAGTCGCAGATCATGCGCATCTTGGCGAGATTGAGCATGAGCCGGTCGAATTCCTCTTTACGGAGAGGGCGGCTCTTTGCCATGTTAGCGATCTGGGCGGCCTGGAGTTTTGGTTCCTCGTAGGCGGCGGCCTGTTGAGCGCTCATGGGGACGAAGCGGGTTTCGTCGGTGCGGCCGGGGAGTTCGTTTTCGACATCGGATTTGCGGCGGCGGAGCATGAGCGGGCTGACGCGTTCGTGGAGCTCGCGGAGATTGGTGCAGGCTTCGGGGCGGCCTTTGTCGTCGAGCTTGTAGAAGTCGCGATTGAAGCGGAAGAGCGGGCCGAAGACCTCGGGGTCGAGGAAGTCGACGAGGGAGTAGAGTTCGTCGATGCGGTTTTCGAGCGGGGTGCCGGAGAGGATGAAGGCGTAGGGACTGCGGAGGAGCTTGATGGAGCGTGCGGTGTTAGAGGCCCAGTTCTTGATGCGCTGGGCTTCATCGAGGACGACAATGTCGGGGGCGAGATGTGCGTTGATGTCGAGGACATCGGAGCGGACTTGCTCGTAGTTCATGAGCGTGAACATGGGAGCGTTCCGGGAGTAGTGCGGGGTGCGCTGGCGGCGGCTGCCGTAGACGATCTGGTAGTCGAGCGTGGTGAACTTGCGGATCTGTTCTTCCCATTCTGATTTGAGGGATGCTGGGGAGACGACGAGGACGCGGGAGGCTTTGCCGAGACGGTGGAGGAGTGCGCAGGCGGCGATGGCCTGGACGGTTTTGCCGAGGCCCATTTCGTCGGCGAGCATGGCGCGGCCGGTGAAGGCGAGGTGGAGCATGCCGTCGCGCTGATAGGGATAGAGCGGCATGAGGGTGACCTGGGGCGGTTCGGTGCCGCTAACGATGGACTGCTCGTAGTCGCGCCGGAGGGTGATGCGTTCGTCGGCGAGGCGGCGGCGTTCCAGCCATGGAGGAATGACGAGGGAGACGCGCATGGCGTGGCCATGGAGCGGGGCGAGAATGCGGAAGGCGTCTTCGGGGGCGACGTCGGGCGACAACGTGCCGTCTTTGGCGAACAGGGGCTTGGCTTTGGCGGGCAAGCGTTTGCGATTTCCGCCGACGATGAGCGTCGGGAGGGAGGGATGGCGCATGACTTCCGCGCGGGGCGATCCCTGTTCCACGGCATCCTGCCAAATTTTGCCATGGCGTTTCTGGAGTTGCCAGAGGACGGCTTCGACGTGCTTGCAGGTGTGGAGGCCGTTGATGCGGAAGTCCATGCAGGAGCAGGCGAATTGACGCCGGGTGACGTCGTGGATTTGAACGGCGTAGGGCTGCCCGCTCATCGAGGAGACGCGGAAGTCGGAGAAGATGGGGAACTCTGGTGCGAGGTTGGTGACCTGCATGGGTTCCTCGCGGGCGCGGAGGCGACGGCGATTGATTTCGTCTTCGTCGGTGGTGCGCCAGTCGCCGTCGGCGGGGAGTTGGATTTCGTCGGCAGCGCGGGCTTTCTTGGCCTTCGTGCGGTTAGGCACCGGGGAGGGCTTTTTGCTGAGGAGATGGTCGAGTTTTGAGGGCGGCATGGGCGCAGGGAGAGCAGGGTGGCGGCTGATTCGGGGCGATTTAAGGATGGGGTGTCCGGTCTGTCCAGACGCGAGCGGGGGATTCCGCAGGCGTTGACCGGGCGCGGGCGGGCGGGGGACGATCAGTGACGGCGAAGGCGCTCGAGTTCCAGCTTGAGGGGCTACCAGTAGGCGCGGTCGGCGAGACGTTCGCGGCGTTCCTCGTCTTCGAGAGAGGTCGTGAGTGAGGGAAGGTTATCGGCGAGCGCGTGATGGAGCAGGGGGCGTTTGGTTGCTGCGTGGGTGGCGAGAGAGGGGTGGGGCTTGGCTTCAACTTGTGACTTGGGCGGTGACGTGGCGAGCCGTGAGGGTGCTCCGGAGATTCACCACACTTTGCGACGGGTGCCCTTCCTACCTTGAATTCGGACATCACAGTGGCGGCGAGTCTTCAAACCAGCCTGAAGCATGGCGCAGATCGGAACTGTTTCTTGCTGCAAAGCGGCTGATGCCCTCAAGGAGGCTGTCCTTGTGATCATTCATCCTGACGCAGCGGCTTCCGAAGGGGAGGGCGCAGTGTGCGGAGGCGGTCTCACAGGTAAGCGTCGCGGCGATGTCGTACCCGGTAGACGCGGACGATGCGAACTTTGTCGGAGATGTCGTAGAGTACCCGGTAGTCGCCGACACGGATGCGCCAGTCGTTCGAAGTGCCGGTGAGCTTCTTCGAGCCCGGGGGCCGGGGATTGGTGGCGAGGGGAATGATGGCAGCGACTACCCTGTCATGGACATCGGTGGGGAGCCGACGGAGGTCTCTTTCGGCAGCGCGCTCGATGAGAACCTCATATCCGGGCTTTTCCATGGGCGGCGAGGTATTCGTTCAGCGGGCGGAAGGATTGGGGCTTTGCGCGGGCTTTTTTGAGACAGGCCGCATCCTCAGCGTCTTCGAGTCGATCAAGCAATGCCTGATAGTCCTTGATGGGGAGGATCACCGAAATGGGTTTGCCGCGACGAGTGATGATCTCGGGTGCTTTGGCGGTCTTGCTCATGCTTCGAGTGTAACGCATGCAGGCCGTGATGCAAACACCTGTGCCCTCCGCTTCTGGCGCTCCAGGAAGGCAAAGCCGACGCCGAGTTCGAGGATGAAGCTCTCCACCTCGCGCAGGATCGCCGCCTCCACGTCCTTCTCGGCGTAGGTGTCCTTCAGGCCGAGGAAGTCGAGGATGTAGGGATCGCGAAAGACCAGGTCGGGCGTGAGTTTGTCCTCGCGGCGCAGGGCGGCGAGTTCCTGTTTGATGAGCTTGTCCGGCTTCTTGGAGATCGCGGTGCGCTCGTAGAGCATGCTCTTGATCTTCTGCTCCAGGGTCCGTGTGCTCCAGTTCTCCATGCGACACATCTCGGCGTAAAAGTCGCGCTGGAGGGGATCGTCGAGGTAGATGATGCGGCGAAAATGGGTCCAACCCAATTTTGCACTCAGTGCGTGCACTATTTCCCGCTCTGAGAAAGTTTCAGCGAACCGCATCATGTTGAACAGGTTGCGCTTGGTGAAGCCCGGGCCAAACTCGGCTTCCAATTGTGCACTCAGTGCGTGCACAATCTGTTCGCCATACTCAGCCCGCTTCTCCTGGAGGATGTCCCGGCGAATGCGAGTGCCGATCTCCCAGTAGAGGAGCGTCAGACCGGTGTTGACGGTCCGGGCAACGGCTTCGCGGGCCGTGAGGATGAGTTCGCGGACATCCGCAAGCAGCGGTGCGGCTGGGGCGGCGGGCTTGGGGGCGAGCGTGCGAGGCTTGGGCTTGGCGGGCATGGCGAGAAGGGCAGAGTATAGCGCGATTCGGCGGCTTCGGGGAAGGCGAATTGTGGGGCACAGGCAAGGTCGGGGTTCAATTGCCGGAAGGATGAACACTCACCGCGACCGAGGGACCGCCGGGACGCCCAGGAAAGGGCTGGAGGGTGCTTTCGGGGCTCGGTTCAGGCTCCTTCGTGTCGCTGATTCACCCACGGGAGCGAGGAAGGTGATTGGTCAGGCAGTTGCAGCCAGCCCCCGTTTCCCGCTAGCCTAGCCTCGCTTCTCCAAGCGCTTCAGTTTTTCGCCAACGCGGACGATGGCTTCGATCGCCGGTTTGAGTTCACAGCCGATCTCGGTGAGCGAGTATTCGACCGTTGGTGGAGAGGTGGGCTGTTCGTGACGATTGACCACGCCGATCTCGACGAGGTGGCGCAGGCGCTGGGTGAGCATTTTGGCCGAGATGCCCACGAGATCGATTTTCAGCTCGGTGAAGCGGCGAGGGCCGCCGCTGAGAAACCAGATGATGTTCGGTGTCCAGGCACCTCCGAGGAAGCTCATGCAGAGTTTCAGCGGACATGCGGGCGGTGGTGGACTGACTTTGCTTTTGCGGCGGGGGACCATGGTCAGAGATGTGGTGGTTACTGATTGGATACCGGATTCAGCGCCATCGGCGACGCTGACGGTTTACAAAAGTAACCAGGAGAACACACTACTGGCTTCATCCCATGAATATCCTCGAAGCCATCGAAACCCGTCGTTCCATCAAGCACTATGATCCTGCCCATGTCATGCCGCAGACAGAGGTGGACAAGCTGCTGGAGCTTGCCCGGCTCGCGCCTTCGTCCTTTAACATGCAGAACTACCGCTTTGTGCTCGTGCGCGATCCAGAGCTGCGCAAACAGATCCGCGCTGTGGCCTGGGATCAGGCACAGGTGACGGACGCGTCCTTGCTGGTTGTGATGTGCGCGGATTTGAGGGCGCATGAGCATCAGCCGGAGCGTTACTGGAGTCATGCGCCGCAGCCGGTTCAGGACATTCTGGTGCCTGCCTTGAAAGGGTTCTATGCAGGAAAGGATCAGCTCATCCGCGATGAGGCGATGCGTTCCACTGCGCTGGGCGGCATGACTATGATGCTGGCGGCGAGGGGGCTTGGTTACGAGACCTGCCCGATGGTGGGATTCGACGCTGAGGCGGTCTCGAAAATCATCCGTCTGCCCGACGACCATGCGATCAGCTTTATGATCGCGATCGGCAAAAGCTTGCAGGAGCCGTGGCCGCGCGGGGATCGCCTCGACGCGAGCGAAACGGTGATTGAGAACCAGTTCCCCGTCGGAGTGTGAGGGCGTTCACCTCCCGGCTGGGCATCGAGCATCCCATCATCCAGGGACCGTTCGGCGGCGGGTTGTCGTCTGTGAAGCTTGCGGCGGCGGTGTCGAATGCGGGCGGTCTCGGCTCCTTCGGAGCGCATCATCTGTCTCCAGCGCAGATGCGGGAGGTGATTCGCGATCTGCGATCGGCCACCGCCAAGCCCTTCAACGTCAACTTGTGGGTCTCACGATATGATCCGGGTGCGGAGGAAATGACAGCCGCGCATCACGAGGCCGGTTTGCGACAGTTTGGGGCCATATATGAACGTCTCGGTATCGAGGCACCGCTCATGGAGCCACCTGACGATTTCACCTTTGAGCAACAGGCGGAGGTGATTCTCGAAACACGGCCGGCGGTGTTCAGTTTTGTGTTTGGTATTCCGAATGTCGAGATTCTGCGTGAGTGCGCTCGACGCGGCATTGTGACTGTAGGAACCGCCACGACGCAGGAAGAAGCTGCCGCGCTGGATGATGCTGGCGTGGACATGATTGTTGCGACCGGTTCGGAGGCCGGTGGACATCGCCCTAGCTTTCTGAGGTCTGCCGAGCAATCTCTCACGGGCACGCTGGCGCTTGTGCCGCAGGTGCGAAATGTCACCCGCAAGCCGGTGATTGCCGCAGGGGGCATTGCGGAGATCCGCGGACTTCGGGCGGCCTTCCAGCTTGGCGCGGATGCGGTTCAGATCGGGACCGCTTTTCTTGCCTGCGAGGAATCGAACTGCCCGCCACCGCACCGCGAGGCGTTGTTTACTCCTTCAGCGGCTCGCACACAGCTGAGCCGTCGCTTCACCGGGAGGCTCGCTCGCTTCATGAGCACTGCTTTGTTGGATGAACTTGAGAACAGTCCTTCACCCGCTTTGCCTTTCCCGCGGCAAGCCTCCTTCAACCATCCTGTGAAGACAGAAGGAGTACGGCTTGGCGACTCGTCCTTGCTGCCACTCTACGCCGGGCAAGCCGCACCGCTCATCCGGCACCGAAAGGCGTCCGAGTTGATGAGTGAGTTGATCACAGGCCTGCATTGATTCGGGACGCATCTCATGCTGAGAGGTGGAGACGCTGAGAAGAATGTTTTGTGAGCCAGTTGCTGCACGACCTCGTTGCCCGACTCAGGCCAGCAGTTTGGTGAGGTGGCGGGCGAGTTGGGCACCGAGCTTTTGCACGCGGGCGGCCTGCTTTTCGGTGACAGACAGCGTGCCGTCCGCCGCAAACGCTTCGTGCGCTTTGGTGACGGCGACTTGATCATGCAGGACGGTGACGCCGATGTTGCCCAAGATGGTGCGGACATGCACGAGACCGCGCAGGCCGCCAGGGCTCCGGGGGAGGTGGCGCAGAGGGCGGCGGTTTTGCAGGTGAAGGCCACCAGCGGCGGCTCGTCGTCGGTTTCGGCGCGGGAGACCCAGTCGAGGGCGTTCTTCAAGGCGGCGGTGATGCTGTCTGTTGTATTCTGATGCTGTCTGTTGTATTCTGGCGCTGCGATGACCTGTCCATCATGCTCGCGGAAGAGTTGTTTCAAAGCCTTGGCCGCGGCTGGCATGCCCTCCGCGTCCTCCACATCCTGGTCGAAGACCGGCAGGGGGAAATCGCGCAGGGCGATCACGGTGACCTCCGCCCCCGCCTCCCGTGCTCCTGCCGCGGCGACGGCGGCGAGTTTTTGGTTGAAGGAATCGCGGGGAAGGCTGCCGCCGAGGGCGAGGACGCGGGGAGTGGGCATGGGCGTGTCGAGTGAAGCAATGAATGGATACCAAGACTAGCGCCGCACCGGCGGCTGCGTAATCAGGGTGGGCTTCTGTTTCGCTGCGGCTGCCGTGCTGATTCGGAGAGAGACAAGCCACTGAGCGGACGCTGACAGGACGCTGATGGAATCAAGGTCAGATCTAGCGTAAGCGTCACGCCCAGGTTTGAGGAGATCTCTCGCATCATAGATGTCATAGCTGGAAAGCTATGGCCTCTATGAATGAATCAGACCTGATTTTGAAGCAGGATGCGGGCGGCCGCGTCTTCGTGCCGA
>CANHUG010000016.1 GCA_947462995.1 Verrucomicrobiales bacterium
GGTCAGTCGATGTAGATGAACTCGTTGAGGTTGAGGAGGACGCGGGCGAGTTCGTCGGGTCGGTGATCGGCGAGGAAGCGGGTGGCGATGGCGGATTCCTGCGGGGTGGGGTCGCGCTGGAGGGCGAGTTGCCATGCGGAGCGGATGGCGGCTGGAGTGTCTTCGTGGTGGGAGGAGAAGCGTGCGGCGAAGTGGGTGGCGGCGGAGGTGGCGAGATCGCTGTTGAGGAGAGTGAGGGCCTGGGGAGCGGCGGTGGAGTGCTGGCGGCGTTCGCAGGAGGAGAAGTTGTCAGGCTGGTCGAAGGTTTCCATGAAGGGGAGACGGACCGAGCGTTTCTGGACGAGGTAGATGCTGCGGACGTTCTGGAGGTCGGGAGGGGAAGGGTACCAGCCTTTGGTTTTTTCGGGATTGTCGTCGAGGAAGGCGGGATTGGCCTTGAGGACATCGTCGGGGAGCGGGGGCCAGACAGGAGGGCCGCCGTCGGAAGGCTTGAGCGTGCCGCTGACGGCGAGGAGGGAATCGCGGAGCATTTCGGCGGAGAGCCGCTGGGGGGAGAAGCGCCAGAGGAGACGATTGGAAGCGTCTCTGGCGGCGGCGGCTTTGGTGTTAGGCGAGTCGGTGGAGGCTTGCCGCCATGTGGAGGAAGTGACGAGGAGACGGAGCGTGTGGCGGAGCGACCATTGGTGGGCGATGAGATCGCGAGCGAGCCAGTCGAGCAATTCCGGGTGGGAGGGAGGGCTGCCGCTGTGGCCGAAGTCGCTGGGGGTGGTGACGAGGCCTGCGTTGAAGCAGAGTTGCCAGAGCCGGTTGACGATGACGCGAGCGGTGAGGGGGTTGTCAGGGGCGGTGATCCATGCGGCGAGAGCGGAGCGGCGGTGGGAGGCGGGGTCGTGGGTTGCGGGTTGTGGGAAGACGACGGGGATGCCGTGGGTGACGGTTGCTTCCGGGTGATCGGCGTCGCCCTGGCGGAGGACGCGGATGGGATCGGCGGAAGGGTTTTCGGAGGCGATGAAGGCGTAAGTTAGTGGTTTGAGACTGGCTTTGGTGGAGGCGATGCGGGATTCGAGCCGTTTGCGGGTGGCGTCTTTGTCCTTGGATGGGCGGGAGGATTTTTTGGTGAGGGCGGCGAGTTCTTTTTCTGCGGCGGCGATGGAGGATTCGAGCGGGGCGTTGTGATTGCGGATGGCCTGTTGTTGCGGGGCGAGATCGATGGGGAGGTCGTCGCGCGGGGTGACCCCGGCGAAGTGGGCGCGGAAGCGGTAGTGGTCCTCGTGGGTTAGGGGTTCGGTTTTGTGGTCGTGGCAGCGGCAGCAGGACATGGTGATGCCGAGGAAGACGGAGGCGGTGGTTTCGGTGAGGTCCGCCATGTGGGCGGCGGTGGCTTTGTGTTGTTCGTTGAAGAGTTTGGAGGAATTGTCCCATGGGCCGATGCGGAGGAAGCCGGTGGCGATGAGGGCGTCCTGCTGGGCTGGATCGGCGGGTGGGCCGGGGACGAGTTCATCGCCGGCGAGTTGTTCGCGGATGAACTGGTCGTAGGGTTTGTTGGCTAGGAATGAACGGATGACGTAGTCGCGGAAGCGCCATGCGGAGGGACGGAACTCGTCCCAGTCGAAGCCATTGCTGTCGCTGTAGCGGACGAGGTCGAGCCAGAATCTGGAGAGGTGTTCGGCGGAGGCGCGGGAGGAGAGGAGTTGGTCGGTGAGGGCGTCGAGGGCGTGCGGGTCCGGGTTGGCGGTGAAGGCGGCGACGGATTCGGGGGAGGGCGGGAGACCGGTGAGGATGAAGTGGAGCCTGCGGACGAGCGTGCGCGGGTTGGCGGGCGGGGAGGGGGAGAGACCTTCCTTTTTGAGGCGGTCGAGGATGAAGGCGTCGACGGGGTGAGTGGTGCCCGGGGATTCCGGTGGCGGGGACGTGGAGAGCGGCTGGAGGGACCAGAGATTGCGGCGGTTGGCGACGAGTGGTGGGAGCGGGGCGCCGGGGGCGGCGAGGAGCGAGGAAGAGGCGAAGGCAGCGAGCAGAGAGACGAGGATCGCGGCGTGCATGGGTGGGGGAAAGGACGGGGAGGGTGGAGCGTATCTTACAGCCGTGCTTGAGGCCAGACAGACCCGTCGGCGATTTCTCACCCGGGGCGGGTGCGGGTTGGGGGCGTTGGCGTGGGATCGGTTGCTGGGGGGAGATGGGGGCGGGTATGATGCTGCGGATCCCTGGGCGGCGCGGGTTGGGGCGAGGCGTGCGACGGCGAAGTCGGTGATTTTTCTGCACATGGTGGGCGGGCCGTCGCAGATTGACACCTTTGATTACAAGCCGGAGTTGGCGGGATTGGCTGGGAAGAAGGTTCCTGAGAGCATTCGGGCGGCGGTGGAGGCGACGCGGTTCCGGAATGTGTTTCACGGGTGCAAGGAAGAGATTCTGGCGAGTCCTTGGGAGTTCCGGCAGCGAGGGGAGAGCGGGTTGTGGGTGAGTGATCTACTGCCAGAGACGGCGCGGCATGCGGACCGGCTGTGTCTGATTCATTCGATGCAGGCGGACAGCAACAATCACGGGCCGGCGAGCATTCAGCTGCATACTGGTGACATCAACGGGGGGAAGGCGAGCCTGGGGTCGTGGGTGACGTATGCGCTAGGGACGGAGAACCGGAGTCTGCCGGCGTATGTGCTGTTGTTTCATGCGGGGCCGCTGGGCGGGGCGACGAATTACAGCAATGGGTTTCTGCCGCCGGCGTTTCAGGGGACGCGGTTGAGGGATCGGGGGACGGCGGTGGCGGATCTGCTGCCGCCGGAGGGATTTGCGGGCGG
Source organism: Verrucomicrobiales bacterium (assembly GCA_947462995.1). Classification (GTDB taxonomy): domain Bacteria; phylum Verrucomicrobiota; class Verrucomicrobiia; order Verrucomicrobiales; family V1-33; genus V1-33. The sequence continues at coordinate 2,796 of CANHUG010000016.1, forward strand.
GCACGAGGCGTCGCTGAAGGTGCTAGGAGAGTTGAACGGATTGCACCGGACGGGTCGGTCGGCGGATCCGGTGCTGGATGCGCGGATGGCGTCTTATGAACTGGCGGGGCGGATGCAGCTGGCGGCGATGGAGGCCGGGGAAATTGATAGGGAGCCGGAGGGATTGAAGGAGGCGTACGGGGTGAACGACGGGGATGAGGCGCGGGCGGGGTTCGGGCGGAAGTGCCTGCTGGCGCGGCGATTGGTGGAGCGCGGGGTAAGGTTTGTGCAGGTCTATGACATGGTGGACAAGGACGGGTGGGACGGGCATTCGAAGCTGAAGGAGAACCACGAGCGGCATGCCGGGGTGACGGACAAGGCGGTGGCGGCGCTGCTGGATGATCTGGCGCAGCGAGGGTTGCTGGACGAGACGCTAGTGGTTTGGGCGAGCGAGTTCGGGCGGACCCCGATGATGCAGGGGGATTACGGGCGGCAGCACAACTGTGCGGGGTTCACGATCTGGATGGCGGGTGGGGGAGTTCGTGAGGGCCTGCGGTATGGCGGAACGGATGAGATCGGGCTGATGGCGGTGGACCGGCCGGTGCCGTTCCGGGATCTGCATGCGACGATCCTAGCGGCGCTGGGATTGGAGCACGAGAAGCTGACGTGGGAAGTGAACGGGCGGCTGGAGCGGCTCACGGGGGTACAGAACACGGCTCGGGTGATACCCGGCGTGCTGGGGTGAATCGGAGAGGCGCGGTGAGACGCCATGGTGCTGAAGTGCCGGGGAAATCAGGCGGCGGCGATGCCGTTTTTGACTTCCTGTTCGCGGCACCAGCCTTTGATTTCGATTTCGCTGAACATGCGGCCGACGATGCGGCGGAGGAGACCCTTGAGGTTAGGGTTGTCGAGGTCCTGGAGCGCGCGGATGGCTTGTTCCTTGTAGCGTTCGAGGAGCATGAGGACGGATTCTGCGGCGTCGGGGATACTGCCGTTGAAGCGTTCGCGGGCGGTGGCTTCGAGGATATTGGGGCGAGCTGGAGCGCCGGAGGGAGTGGTGGCGTTGTCTTCGGCGCGGTCGTCGATGTCGTCCTTGATTTGGTAGGCGATGCCGATGGCTTCGCTGAAGGCGACGAGCGTGTCTTCGGTTTCGTCGAGACGGCCGGCGTGGGCTGCGCCGATGAGGAGAGCGACGGAGAAGGCCGGGGCGGTTTTGCGCCGGAAGATTTCGAGGACCTGGGTGGCGGCGAGAGGGACTGGGTTGCGTTGCCAGTCGAGTTCGGCTCCCTGGCCGCGGCAGAGGTCGCGCTGGCCTTCGCTGGCGATGCGGATCATGGCGGAGAGTGCGGCGGCGGGGACACCGGCGTCGGCGATGAGACGGTAGCCTTCGCCGATGAGGAGGTCGCCGGCGTTGAGGGCGGCGGCGATGCCGTGTTCGGCGTGGAGGGCGGGTTCGGCGTAGCGTTTGTCGTCACCGTCTTCGATGTCGTCGTGGATGAGGGATGCTTTGTGGAAGCATTCGACGGCGAGGGCGAGTTTGCGGATGGAGTCGGTGAGCGGGGCTTCGGCGTTGTCGCGGAGGGCCTGGCTGACGGCGACGGTGAGGAAGGGCCGCCAGCGTTTTCCGGCGCGTGCGAGCCAGTCGCGGGCGATGAGTTCGGCGGGGCCGTCGGCTGGGCCCATGAGGCGGTCGATTTCGTCGCGGTGGAACCATGAGCGCACCTCATCGTGGAGGGCGTTGATGTTGAGGCGGCGGGTTTTGTCGTCGCTGGTGAGGTGTAGGTAGTCCCAGACCCAGTCGATGTCGACGGTGGTGTCGATGCAGTCGTCCTGGAGGAGCGGGACGGCGACGGCGGGGATGGCGGCGGCTTCGATGTAGGGGAACGTGCGTTCGAGGACGGGAAGGCAGGAGATGCCGACGATGGCTTCGATTTTGCCGGTCTGGATGAGACTCATGACGACGGCGCTGCCTTCGGCGACGAGGACGGCATAGCCGAGGCGTTCGGCTTCATTCTGGAAGTCCTGAATGGAGCAGAGACCGCATTGTTTGCAGAGGAGGCCGAATTCGTCGAAGGGGGCGGGGCATTTGGATTCGACGCGGAGGCATTTCGGCATGAGGAGGAGCCTGCGTTCGTAGGGGATGGTGGCGAGGGATTCGCGCCACATTTCGTTGTTGAGGAGGACGCCGGTGTAGTCGGTGTAGGCTGGGTCGATGCCGGCCTCTTTGACGAGCTTGAGGGCGTGGATTTTGAGTTCGTCCTGGGGGAGCGGCGGGACGGGTTGGTGGATTTCGACGTAGTCGCGGACGAGCGCGAGGACCCGGTCGCGGTCGGCCTTGGTCTGCGGGATGTTTTTCTTGGGCTGCCGGAAGCGCCTGACGGTGAGCGGGATGGGTGCCGGCAGGGGTGCTTTGGGAAGTGCGGCGGCGGAAGGTGGGAGTGCAGACATGCAGGGCTGAGCGGGGATGGCTTGGGATGAGACTACGTTGGCGGACGGGTGAGCGCAACTGGAGTGCATCCGCGCATGCGGCACAATTCGTGCGGGGTGGGGGGTAGGGGAAGGGGGCGGCGGGCCTGGGGTTGGTGGGGGCGTGTTGGGAGAGGGCGGGTAGGCGCACTCCGTGCGCAGAGGGAGCTGTAATTCTGACAGCAGTCCAGAGCCTGCGGCTGGTGGTGGGGATTTGAGATTTGAGATGGGCTGGTTCGGAGGGGGCTTGGTCGGAGGGGGGGTGAGAAGTGAGATTGGTTTGTATGGCTTGGTGGAGGGGTGAGGAGCGGGAGGGGGGCGGGTATTCGGGAGTCTGTTGTTGCGACAGTGGGGTGGATGGGCGAGGGCATTGCGGGACTGAACACAGCATGGCAATGAACAAGAGTTCCAGATCCAGACTTGACGCACTCAGAGGAATGCGGGGCGTATCCAGGCAAGCGCTTGGCTGGGGAGGGATCGTTCTCCTTGCGGCTATCGGTGCTGGAATTGTGTGGGCGCTTCATTCCTCCACTGGCTCGTGGGTCGCGACAGTCGCTATGGTTGCTGGCGTCATCGGGCTTTTTTGGTTCTCCGGAGCCCGGCATTCTCGCTGGGTGGAGTCTCTGGTTGCTTCACGTTCAGGTGAGTCGATTTGCCAGTTCGCCCGCGCTTTCTCGTGCCGGAGCATTGATACACTTCTGATCCGCGCTGTTTATGAAAGTGTGCAGCAGCAGGTTGGTGATGATCGATTGCCGATTCGCGCCTCTGACCGATTTCTTGCCGACCTCCGACTTGATTCCGAGGACGTCGATGAGGTTTACTGGGATGTGGCGGATACCTGCGGTTACCTGACTGAGGGAGGCGAGCAGAATCCTTTTTTTGGCCGAGTTGAGACTGTGGCTGATCTTGTTTATTTCATGCACTATCAACCGCAAATCAGATAGGTTTCATCCGCACGAGGTCATCGAGGGGGTGAGCTGGAAGCCCTCAGTTGAGAGAGTGTCACCGACCGGCGAGGGGGCGATGGCATCGGGGCCGTCGAGGAAGACAACCGTGGCGGCAGCTTTGCCGAGCGAGGCGATGCGGAGGTGGATGAGGCCGACGGCTTCGAGGGCGATGCGCGCGCGGGCTGTATCTTCGTGGCGCAGGAGAGTGTCCAGCCGCGGGTGCGGCGAGCGGCTTGTCGGGCTTTTGGTGGACTCGGTGTTGCCTCCTTGATTGGCGGTAATGCCCAAACGCCGTTGGAAGTCCTTGCCAATCCGGTTGGGCCGGATAGTGTGGGTTCCGGTCGGTCATATCCGTTGAAATTGAGGCGTTTGGAGGGTTCTTGGGCTCGCTGGAACGCTCCGATTGCAAATGGATATTGCACCGGGTGTAGTGAAACAAAAGCTGTTAGCTAAAGGAAATGTATCTGAAGCTCGCCGAGAGATTGAGCCCCAGAAAAGTGGCCGTAGCGCTGCTTCCTCATCTGCGCCCGGAGCAAGTGGATTGGGACTACGAGAACGTCTATGAGTGGGCTTGGGTCGATTTTCCCGAGCTTGCGTTCAGCCTCGATGTCACGCGGGACCACGGCATGAGCCATATTGAGGACGACGTCCTCGCTGGGTTGACCCCTGACGAGATCGAAGCTCTTCCTACGGCTGGGCCGACCTACATTTTCGGCTGGAACCGGCGCAGTGACTCCTATGTGCCCGATTTGGCAGACGATCTGATACAAAGGATCAGTGACAGCGTGCAGTCCGAGATACTGATTTTTCCGGGGCGGATCGACGTCGATGCGGTTGATCCGGAGCCAATCGGACGAAAAAAACCGAGACACTAGAAAGGTGTCGCTCTCAACACCTGCCCCCCCGTGAGTTCAATCGGTCATGACCACTGCAACCTTAACCCACAATCGAAGCCTCGCCCTCGGGCCGGTGTGAGAGGGTTTCGATGTTAGCCCAGGTCCGATGGCGTTTTCCGTGTCAGAAGTGCATGAGCTGGAGCATGACCGTTGCCATGCTCTCGTTCATCACCACGGTCAGATGCTTACGGTGATTCTGATGATCAGTCATGCTGAGGCCGTAAGCCTTCCGGCCGATTTTACCGCTGAGGTGGATTATACCTCCGTCGTGAGATTCGAGGCCGACTTGCCTGCGGACGACAGCCAGTCGGGTTTCTTCGCGACAGACGACCCCTCGGTGATTTTAGCTGATGGGCGCGTTCACAATCACGTAGAGATCGGTGACGATCATGTCTTGATTGACGTCTACTCTCAGACGGGTCCTGTGTTCTTCACCGTGACATCTGAGGAGCTTGGTGGCCGTGTGCCAGCCATTGACTCGCGGCTTCGAGTTTGGCTGCTTGGGCTGTCCGTTTATCCGACCAGCATGTAGCTGGCATGGGGCGAATGGACTGGATGGACGGGATGGACTGGGTGGACTGGGTGGACTGGGTGGACTGGGTGGACTGGGTGGACTGGGTGGGGCGCGGCGGGGTCGTGCTTTAACGGAGCCGGGCCAGCGGGCTGGCGGGGGGGATTTGAGATTTGAAATTTGAGATTTGAGATGGGCTGGTTCGGAGGGGGACGCGCATGGGGAGAGTGGCGAGTACAGAGCCTCGCGGTCCCGGGCTGGCGGTGGGGATTTGAGATTTGAGATTTTAGATGGGGCGTGTTTGGAGAGGGGGGCTTGTGGGGAGAGGGGGGGCGGCAGGAGGATATTGACAGGTTGGTGGCGAGGGCGCAGGAATGGGGGGATGGCGAAGGTTCCGGGAGATGCTCCTAGTGGCTTCCACACGACACGGTGGAGCTTGATTCGCGCGAGCGGCGAGTCCCCTGCGGACCGGCGGAACGCGCTGGAATGGCTGTGCCGGACGTACTGGCAGCCGTTGTACCGGCATGTGCGAATGCGGGGGGTGGGGCATGAGGATGCGCTGGATGCGACGCAGGGGTTTTTTGTGCGGCTGCTGGCGGGGGAGCCGTTTGGTCGGGCGGCAGAGGATCGCGGGCGATTCCGGTCGTGGCTGCTTGGGGCCATGAATCATTACCTTGCGGATTTGCGGGACCACGCGACGGCGCAGAAGCGCGGTGGGGGATCGGTGCCGATTCCGCTGGAGGAACTGGCGCGGCATGATGCGGCGTGGGAGCCGCCATCGGGAGCGCTGACGCCGGACCGGGAGTTTGACCGGAACTGGGCGATGGCGGTGATGGAGAAGTCGATGGAGCAGCTGGCTGAGGAGTATGCGAAGCGCGGGGCTGGCGAGCAGTATCGTGTTTTGAGCCCGTTTCTTGCGGGTCGCCCGGATCCGGCGGCCTATGCGGCGGTGGCGGAGGTGACTGGGACGACAGCGAACAGCGTGGCGGTGGCGGTGAAGCGCCTGCGCGAACGGTTTCGCGAGCGCGTCCGGACGGCGGTGCGCGAGACGGTGGGGTCGGAGGAGGAACTTGAAGACGAGATGGCGCTGCTGTTTGCGGCGCTGCGGGGGTGAGCGGGATAAGAGCTGAGGTGGTGGTGCTGAGCACCACGGCGCTCCAGAGGCCCGGTTGGGTGGGAATTCACGGTGACCGTGCCGCTGGTAGCCGGCGGCAAAGTTGCAGTGGGTGGTGTGTTGCCTTGTCGTGTCGCATCACGGAATTGAGACGCTGACGCGACCAAACAAACGGCTTTCTGCTGGTGAAACTGGTTCTTCATGCACGACCCGTTCCCATGTGTCATCAATCACAGTGATGACGGGCTCAGAACTTAGGCCTGTCCATGCCCCCAAGGTGGTGGATTTTTCCGGCGTGTAGGTTATGCCGTCGCCTCGACGGCGGAGGAATTCGTAGCGGAAGACCGTGCTGGGCCCGCTCAGCTCTGTGGAAATGCGCGGCAGGCCTGAGAGGCCGGTTCCCGAGATGAGCTCAGGGGTGCCGGCAGTTAACGGGCTCAGATTGAAGGCATACTTCATGAGGTTGCTGATGCCATCTCCTGTTGGGTTGGCGGAAGGAGCGGCCGCTGGCCCTTCCAGCAGGTATTCGCCCGCCCAACCGTTGTAATTCTGGGTGCCAGTTCCAGTGAGGACGATGTCGAACGGGTTGTTGTCAGGGTCATTGCTCGCGATATGCAGCACCGCTGTTTTGGGCCCGTCGGAGCGAGGGCGGAAACCAATCCGGACCTGGGCGAACTGGGGATTGGGTGGCTCGAATTTCCCGGGAACTTTGTCAGGAAATACCTGGATGGAAACCCGGAAGGTGGAGTCTGCCTGCCCGTCAATCGTGGCGGTAAGTCCAGTCAGGTCATGTTTGCCATCATTGTAGATCGTGAAGTAAGTGAATGCGCTGGTATCGACTGCGGTAGAGCCCATAGAGACGCTGGAAACCCCATCCACCAATGGATCGCGATGCATCACCCGAATGACGGAAGGGTAGCAGGAAAAGTTCCGGTAGAGCGACAAATGCTCCGCCACCACGACGAAATCCGACACGCCATCATGATCAAAATCCCCCACCGTAATATGCTTGGCGTAGCGTTCCGGAGCAAACCATTTCCCCATGGTGAACGTCCCGTCCCCGTTGCTCAGATGGACTCCCACATGTGGAAGGATATTGCCATCCGGTAGATATTGGAAACTCAGGCTGAGGATGTCGGGCGCGCTGTCCCCGTTGAAATCTCCCGTTTTCAGTTCGCCTACTGAAGTGGTCGCAGCGTCGGGCAGAACGATGTCAGCCGCATTGGTAAAAGATCCCGTGCCTTCACCAAGCCGCACACTGATGATCCCCTCCATGCTGCCAGCGGCGATGTCCGGAAAGCCATCGCTGTTGAAATCCGCCGTTGTCAGGGCTGTGGCCCATGGTCCAACCGGGTTGGCCCCGCCAGCGGCAAAATTGCCGGCACCGTCTCCTTGATAGTTGAAGATCTGACCATTCTGATAAACGAAGGGAACAGGAGGATCGGCGGCCGGTGGGAAATCTTCCGTGCCCCCAATGCGGCAGACCATGCCCAAATCAGCCTGACCATCCAGATTGAAATCCTCCGCCACGAGCACGGCCGGATATTTGGCAGTGGTGATCGGGGTTTCCGGCTGCAAGTCAAAGAAACGGCCGTGACCATTCCCCCGTGCCAAGCCCATGCGATGACTCGTCTCATTTGCGATCATGATGTCCGCATTTCCGTCCCGGTCAAAATCAGCCACCGCCACGTGACTGGATAAACCAAGCTGCGTCAAGTTGGAGCCAGCGGCGAATCCGAACCTCGCGATCGGACTACCGGTTTCCACCTGTTGCAGCATGACGGAAACGGGAGCGCTGTGCTGATAGGGCGTCAGCACGAGGTCCTGCCGGCCATCGCGATTGAAGTCGGCGAGGTGCATGATTTCCGAGTTGACAGGGACGGGCATCATCTGCCCTTCAAAGGCGAAATGGCCTGCTCCATCGGCTTCCAGCACCATCAAGCGGGCGAAGGGAGTACTGCTAAAGCGTTGGATTGTTAAAATGTCCTGGTGACCATCGCCGGTCACATCCCCCATGACAACACCATCTCCAAAATCCGGAAGCCCCGGCAGCGGAATGATCTCCGGGGCGAAGCTCAGATCATTGCACGGCGGCCCTACGATCACTTGCACAGGGAAGGTAAACTGAGGATTGCCGAGGACGTTCGTGGTTAGACCGATACTGCCAGTGAACGTGCCGCTGCCGGATGGCAAATAGCGCAATTGCACCAACTGCGATCCACCCACCGGCAGCGTCACGGGCAGTGCTGGCGTCAGCAGCATGAAACCCGGCGGCAGGCTGGCGGCCGTGATCTGCAATTCCTGACGCCCGGTATTCCTGGCCATGAATCGTTTCACGATGGGGGTCACGGCAGCCCGGCCAAAGTCCACCGCTTCGGTTTGCCCATCGAAGATTTCCGGCACTCCCGAGGCTCCGAATAAAGCGAGGTTCGGAGCTTCGATGACGCCGGTCAAGGCAATGACAAATGGGGCCTCATCCGCATCATCATTCACCAGCGCGAGGCTTCCCAGCTTGGTTCCATCGCGATTTGGAATCATGGTCACGGTGATCAGGCGGCTGCCGCCCGGCGGGACAATCCACGGGCTGGCGAGACTGGGCGGACTGCCGCTGAGCGCGAATTCTTCCGTGATATTGACTGCCGGAATGGTGAGATCGCGTGTGCCTGTGTTGCGAATCGTGAAGTCATTCGCGCGCAGGAACCCCTGTCCCGCCGTGCCGAAATCCACGGTGGAGGTGCCTGATGCCAAAGCCGTGTTCGTCGGATACTCCACCACAATTTCCGGCAATCGCGGCACGACCGCCAGATGAAACGACCCCACTGAACAATTCCCGGAAGCATCACTGGCCGTGATCGTCACCTCGCCATTTTCCGTCAGGAGCACGCTGGGCTTGCTCCACGTCCATGTTCCGGAGGCAGCATGAAATGTCACCGTGCCGAACGGGGCCACTTCTGTTTCCGGGACGCCGCCCCGCCAGCTAGCTGCAATGCTGAATCCAGCCCCGCCACCGGCATTTCCGAGGAACCCGGAAATCCTGGCTGGAGCGTCTTCCAGCACGGTCACTGTGGGCACTGCGTGGCCGATGCGCCAGAGGCCCTGGCCATGCACTCCATCGTTCGTCAACCAGATGAGCTGCCCCTCGTAGTCCGTGAGGTAAGCCGGATTCAGGGCAAAGCCATCGGTTGCCACCTGGACCGGCACGTCCTGACTATTCAAAGTCCACAAGGCGTCCCCATTGAGACCGCCGGTGACAAAATAGAGGCGCTCATTCACGCTGATGAGCGATTGCATGAAACTCACCGATCCGCCGGGACTCGCCACATTTCCATCTGCGCCCAGGCGCCAGAGTTGATTCCCGTGGGAGCCATCATCCGCTGCAAAATAGAGTTGTCCGCCCGCCATAGTGAGATGACTGGGATTGGACGAATCGGCGGGATTGATCCCGCCGCCTGGTATTGCGTCTTCCACCAATTCGGCCCCTGTGGCTGTTATGCGCCAGAGTTCCATTCCATTGACGCCATCATCAGCAGTGAAATACAGCACGCCATTCACGTCCGTAAGTTCCTGAGGCGAGGAACCAGCCGCTCCCGCCGTCACATCCGCCACGAGGACCGGAGCCGCCGTGGGAGTGGCGATGCGCCATATTTCAGCACCAGTGGCGGGACTATTTGCCGTGAAGAAAAGTTCCGTTCCCACGGCCGCAAACTCCACTGGTGGACCGAATGCAAACGGTCCGGGAGGAGCGGTGCTGGTGAAGACCAATTCCGCCAGCGAAACCGTGCCAGCCGATGTGCGCACCCGCCAGATCTCCTTGTCCCCAGCGCCAAAGGGAGTGGTGCCCAGCACGGCATAGAGTGTCCCGCCAAGCACGAACAGGTTGCCGGGGAAAATGGCATCTCCACCACTGCGGATCCCTCCATCTGCCACGGCATCATTTTCCACCAGCACCGCTGCATAGGTCGCATCCAGATACCAGAACTCCTCTCCCGTGGCGTCGGTGCTGGCGGTGAAGAACAAACGATTCCCAACGCCCTTAAGATTGCCGGGAAAAGAGCCATCCACCCCGGCGACAACATCGGTCACTGCCGGGGAGCCGCTTGCAGCCATGTGCCACAGTTCCGCTCCATGCGCGGCATCTGTGGCGGTGAAATAGAGCACGCCATTCACCACCAATAAATTTCCCGGCGACGAACCGTCCGCGCGTGGATTCAGATCCGCCACCATTTCCGGCCCACTGGGGGCAAGCCGCCAGAGTTCATTTCCATGCACACCATCGTCTGCGGTGAAATAAAGCGTGCCGTTCACCTCCGTGAGGTTTCCCAGATTCGGATCCGCCCCGCCCGGTGGATTGATGTCCACCACCACCTCGCTGCCGGTCTCCGTCACCCGGCGGATGACCGGGCCTAAGGTAGCATCCATGGCCAGGAAATAGAGTATCCCGTCCGACAACGTGAAGCCCTGCGAAGGCCCGCCGGGAGTGGAATTGATACTGGTGCTTTGGCCGACGCGCGAGCCATCCACTTCCACGCGGAAGGACGCTGTCGCAGGTCCAGATGCCGCCAGCGCCATCTGCGTTACGTAGAGCAATAGAGGTGCTATTTTGGCCATATTGGGAGCTAGTAAGAATTTGGTGGAACGGCAAATTTCATCTCGGCAATGCAGGGCATCCTCCGCTTCCGCCATCAATGAAGTGTAGCAATGCTGGCAAATCCGTAATGGTAGTGTCCCCCAATGCACGGGCGGCTGTAGTGCCCCAGAGGGTGCTCCAAGTGCGTTGGGAATGCGGCATGTAGAGCGCTGAACACACTGCGTAGTCGAACCCGCCAAACCCAGTGGCGTCGGTAAATTGTGGTCCAGTGCCCAGGTCGCGTGAAATGTGGCATACCCGGCAGCCCACTTTAAATGCTCCGTAGTTTGCAGCGCTAGGCCAGCCTGCAGGCCGGGCATTCCCGTTGAACCCGAGCGGGTTGGCTAGTGGATTGCTGTTGCCATACCACGCGGCAATCGTTGCCGGAATGGCCTTGGGAGCCGCAGGGGTGGAGTCCGGCATGGTCTTCAGCACGGCGGCATTCATCCGGGCAAAGGCTTGTTGCTGCACCCCGAAGGCGGGATGGTACGTGTAGCTTTCCAGATCGAATGGCAGAAAACGCGAACCAAGATCGCCCGTGGGGGCAACGTAAGCTCGGGGAGTCGGCGGCGGTAACGATCCTTCCGGTGTGGGCGGCAGTAGCCCCTCCAGCGGATGTAACCTCATCTCAGGATTAAATTTGCTGCCTCCATGGCAGATGATACAGGCACCGGGGACGAATTTCTGACCCGCACCGTCCAGATCCGCTCCCGGAATCAGAGAGCCTCCTGCATTGTAAACATAAAAGCGGGTGTGCCGATGGGCGGTGCGATACGCGTCACTCTTGTAAGCGTAATCCATGCACACCGTGGCTATGACGTTGCGCTCACACCTGGCATCCTCCAGGCTCTGGTAGTTGGTAACATAAAACGCCACATCCGGCAGTCCATCAGAGCCAAGCTTCACCCGCATGCTCTGCGCTCTGGCAAATCCCAGATCTCCCAGATTATAATAGTAGGCGCTGGTGTAGTCATCCGCAGCGACCCCAGGCAAGAGATCCCCGAACTTCTCTGGAAATCCATTTCCCCTTTTCCACGAGGAGAAACTGCTAGAAGCGCGAATTTCCTCGTAATATCGGTATGCTTCATTCTCCTGCGTCAAGGATCTGGTGCCTGCAGCCCGGGTAATATTTGACGCGTTCGGATGACCTAAAAATTGATCTGGGTCATCCAAATCCGTAATTTTTGTAGCAGGCGGGCGTCGTAGCGCCGGGATAGAAGATGCTAAGCTCAGCGGCACGATCTGCAGCCTGTATGGCGCGGTGCCAGTTGGGGTAATGGTCTCGCGGATAATGACCGACTTACTGAATGCGGGAGTTGGTGTCGTTGGGTGGGCAGGGTCTGGGAAATGAAGTCCCGGGGCCTGCCGCAGGTCCAGCACTTTGATGCCAACTGGTTGATTCATAGGCACAAAGCATTTGAGATCATCGGAGAAATCTCCCACCACCCTTATTGGAAAGAAGCTGGAGCCCACCAACACCTCAAACGGATAGTTCAACGACCGGTCCGCCCGGAACCGCAGCAAATTCTGCTGGTGCGCACGGGCCCAGATGTAAAACCCTCCCTTAGTAATGGGCAGCAGAAACGAAGTGCCTCCAACAGGCTTGGTGGCCGTGCCAGCAGCCTGGAAGTAACCAGTCGTTTCGTTCTGGAGAAAGACCGTTTCATTGATAGTAAAAGGGTAGATGACACCCGTGGTCCAAACCAGATTCGCGTTAGGGACCAAGAGTTCACCTGCGGCATCGCGAAACTCCACCCAGGCACAATTGGAACGGAATTCCGCCGCTTGATGCGCACCGCCATTATCAATCACCGCACCCGGCGGCATGGGATGCCGCACGGTGGGATCAAAAGTAGCCGTCGAGACTTTCACTGTGCCCGTGTAAGCGGCTCCAGCGGCTGTTTGCAGGCCGAACACACCCAGCTGAATTCCGCCTGGCTGAGTGATCGTAATGGGCGTCCCATTGAATGTATTGGTGGTCGTTACTAACGGTACCAGCGGAAACAGTGGCTCCGCAGGCAAACGTTCGAACGGCCAGAGGAAACGCATGTAGCCGAGTTTCTCCACCCGGATCAAATAATCGAAGCTGGAGCTGTCCAGCGTGGTTTCGAAATAGCCTGTGGTGTTGATGGTCGGTTTCGTAAGCGACAAGCCGGATCGCAGCTTGATGTTGACATCGGCTGGATGCAGCGGTGTGATCACATTGGGACTTTCCGGATCCCAAGCACCCACCGAGCCTGAATAGCAGCCACTTGTCAGCGGACGGTAGATTCTTTCAATTACAGCCGACGTCTGGAAGCTGGTGAGAACCAGATCGGAAATATTGAGCCGCACGTCCACTTTTTCGCTCCTAGCTCCGCCTGCTGGGGTGATCGCGTCAAATGTGAACTCCGGCTTGGCACCTTGTTGTTTCTGCGTCTTCCCATCAATGATCACGTGCCACCGATTATCCTCCGGCAGTTTATCTGGATTATCCACGATGGCTTCGAACTGCACGGGAATTCCTGGCTGAACCTGCCTTACTTCCACTCCGTTCTGCCAGGCGCTGATTCCGACCACGCTGGGTAAACGTTCTGTGAAGGCAATGGACGGGATCAGCCATGGCTCACCGGCTTTCGGTTCTTTCGAGATGATCTGAGTCTTCAAGAGCGTTTGGTAGCTCACATTCAGGCTTACTGGGTAAGCATCGGAAGGCAATGGCGGCAACGCGAAACCACCCTTCCCATCTGCGTCCACCGTGGCGAGAGTTTCCCCTTTGGACGAGAAGGCCTCGATCCGGGCGTGCTTGTGCAGATCCCACAAATCATCATCAATTCCCGCAGGCTCACCACTGGCAAACTGCACCCTGCCATGCAGGCTCTGGGCCTTGCCGGGGATGGCCAGTGGATTGAGCGCCCCGCCATCGCCAGTGACCTTGAGCAATTTGGGAGACGGCCCGTTGATACCTTCAGGCGCCACCCAATTCACCACATAATTTCCCGCAGGCACTGAGGGAATGGAAAACTGGCCGGAGCCATCAGTCATTGTCGAGATCGTCGGAGCCGTTAGCGGGGCCCCGTCCAGTTGCAATTTCACCTCCACGTTAGCGGCCCGCACATAGAAGGGCGCACCAGTCGGTTGTGAAAAGGAATACGCGGCATAGCCACTTACGGGGCCATTCGGGCCGAACACACCATTTAGCGTGGCTGAGGGAGGGCTGTGTCCAGCGGAATTTTTTGCCACCAAGACAAAATAGTATCGCTGCCCATCGATCAGCCCTGTGACCGTGATACTGCTGGCCATGCCTGCATCCAATACCTTGTCGAACTTGGTCGGGCTTACATCCGACGTGGAACTTAGGTAAAGGAGATAGCCCGCCGCATCGAACTCAGGAAACCATTCGATTCTGAAATCATTGCGCTCCATGACCAGATTAACACCTTCTGGAGCAGTCGGAATACCCGCCGCAAACAAACCATAGAAGCCCTTGGGCCCAATGAAATCCGCCGGAGCTCCCCAGGAACCATCGGGCAGCAGCACCGCTGGGATGGGCAGCCAAGCGGACTGGTTATCCAGCCGCGCACCGCGCTTCAACTGTAGTCCGCGGCCTCCCGCATCCCAGCGCAAGTAATAGCTCCCACCGCCCTGCATCCAGGACAAATGAGGGTCAACCACGGGATCGGCCCGCAGCATGGAGACAGTAGCAACCAACAGCAGGCAAGACCGCAGGAACCGCTGAAGCAGCTGAAAAGAGTTTTTAAGATTAGTCATGGATAATGTTGCTATTCGGGTTCACTATTGGGATCAGGTTAGGGGCCTGCATTCGTAACCTTGAGGCGAAGGAAGCCGCGTTCGCTTCCTGCGGTGGAGAACTTGAACGAGTGGACGGGTCCGGCACCCTTGTCGGGGAGGGCGGACCAACTGCCGGGAGACATGTCTGGGCTCCATTCGGCGGAGTAGGTGATGCCCATGAGGGAGAGTGGTTCGGTGAATTCGAGGAGGATGAGACTGCCGTCGACGACGTGCTGCGGGAGGGCGGCGGCGTCTGGGCGGAGCGGGTTGAGGCCGAAGGCGAACTCGGTTAGATTGGCGACGCCATCGCTGTCGGGGTCTGCGTTGTCTGCGGCAGCGTCGGTGCTTTCGATGGAGCCGAAGTGATCATTCCGCCACATCTGGAGACGGGTGAACGTGGTGAAGGTGCGATCGCCGCCGAGGGCGAAGGAGATGCCGCCGTGGACGGCCTTCACCTGATAGTGATAGGTGGTGCCTGGGAGGAGGCCGGTGATGGCGGCTTCGGCGAAGGCGCGATTGGTGCCGTTCATGGTGTCGGGCGAGGCCGTCACGGTGGTTCCGTAGGCGTTGGTGAGGCCGTAGTCGAAGGTGACATCCACCGGCTGGCCGTGAGGATTGACGGTGCCGAGGAGATAGGCTTCCGTGGCGCCCAACGGGATGGCCGTGTCCGTGGTGGCGGCAGGGAGGAGGGACATGGCGACGATGGCCAGGCTGTGCTGACAGGCGGCTCCGCTGAAAAGACCCTGCCAGCGGTCGCCGGGATCGAGGGCGGTGGTGTTGACCGGCAACTGGAAGGGCTGGATGTGGATGCGGGTGACGTTGTTCCCGAGACGTCCCTCATTGCCGAGACCCCATGCCAAGAGCGTGCCATCGGTTTGCAGAGCGAGATTGTGCTGATCTCCGGAGGTGACGGTGGTGAGATCCTGGTCGCTGAACCATGTGTTCCTGACGACGACGGGGGTGCGGCTGATTGAGAGCAATGGGGTTCCGAGCTGACCAAAGGTGCTGGTACCCCATGCCATCAGTTTGCCGTCGGTGCGGATGGCGAGACTGTGCATGGTGCCGCCGCCGAGGATGGCGGAGGCGGTCAGGTCTGGAACGAGGACGGGATATTTTGAATCGTCCGTGGTGCCATTTCCCAGTTGGCCTTCGGTGTTGCGGCCCCATGTGAAGACCTTTCCGCCGCTGGTTAGGGCCATGCTGTGCGAGCGCCCGGCGGCGACGGCCACGAATTTTTCACCGACGGGGAGATCGGACAGGTCCACTGGCTGTGGGTCGTCGTGGTTGGCGGTGTCGCCATTGCCGAGTTGGCCGGAAGTGCCGAGGCCCCATGCGGCGACGAAGCCGTCATCGCAGACGGCGAGACTGTGGAATTCGCCGGCGGAGATGCCGATGACGCGTCTGCCGGAGAGGGCTCCGGCGGCGGGGATGGGCAGTGGGTGGTCGGAGGGTGCGTCGTTGCTGCCGAGCTGACCGAATTGGTTATCGCCCCATGTGTAGACCTTGCCGTCGGAGAACAGGGAGAGCGTATGGGAACCGCCGGCGGAGATGGCGACTGGGTGGATGCCGTCGGGCAGGAATCCTTGGTCGACGGTGGTGGGCACGGTGCTGGAGGTGGTAATCGGGTCGCCAATGCCGAGTTGGCCCTCGCGGTTGTCGCCCCATGTGGCGATGGTGCCGTCTACGCAGAGTGCGACGCTGTGTTGGGTGCCGCCGGAGAGACTGACGATGGTTTTTCCTGCGAGGGGGCCGGAGGCGAAGACATCGCCTGGGATGCCTTGGTTCGTGGAATTGGTGTTGCCGAGTTGGCCCAGATTGTTCCAGCCCCATGAGAGAGCCCGTGTATGCCGCCACAGCAGGACGAGATCATTTCCGTTGCCGCCGAAGTAGTGGGCGACATACGGATAGGTCACGCCGTCGAGGGTTAGGTCGACGGGCTGGCCTTGTGCGAGATTGGAGAAGGAGCCGGTGATTGGTGTGCTGCTGGTGTTGTTCACGACCATGAGCGTGGTGCCGGGATCGAGGTGGCGGGCGAGGGAGAAGGACACTTGCCGGCCGGAGGCGGTGAAGCTGGTGGCGGTGGGTGCGTTGTCCGAGCCGTCGGCTTTGTAGTCCACGTGGAGATTGGTGAGGGTGGAGAAGGGGATGTCTGTTCCATCGACGCGGCCGCCGGGGTTTTCTGCGGTGGCGCGGAAGACGTAGGCGGTGCCAGGGGTGAGCCCGGTGACGCGGTGGGTGAAGGTTGCGGTGCCGGTGGTGGTGGCTGGTGCGGCGATGCGCAGTGGCTGCGTGTAAGCGATGGTGTTGTCCAGCTTGAAGGCGGGGAAAGCAGTGAGGGTGCTAGTATCCACGGTGCCGGTGAGGAGGGCGGAGGTGCCGGTGATTTCGGTGACACTCACGGAGGTCACGATTGGAAGCGAGTGGATGTAGGCGACCTTGGATTCCATGATGCCCGAGGATCCGCTGAAGTAGCCGCTGGCGGTGCGGGCTCGGACGCGGATCTGGCCGGAGAGCGGCAGGGAGGGGGAGATGCCGGTCAGGCGCCAGTCGCCGGCGAGGGGATCGACGCGTGTGCCGTTTCCGATGGGGGTGAAGGTGGATCCAAGGAAGGTTGCCTGTTCGAATGTCACGGAGAGGACTTCGGGTGCGGAGCCTCCACGGGACCAGAAGAGTTCGGTGGCGCTGCGTTTTTCGAGTGTTTGATAGGCCGTCTCATTGCTCAGGAGCGCGAAGCCTGAGCGGGTGGCGGCACCGCCATTGATGGCGGTGAAGGTGCCGGCGAGTTGGGCTTTGCCGTCAGCCTGGAGGGCGATGCTGCGCACCTCGCCGCCGGTCACGTTCGGATTGAATCCATCCAGCACACCTGTGACGTCGACCCGAGCGATCTTGCTGCGAGGCGTGCCGCCGACTGAGGTGAATGAGCCGCCGATCAGCAGCTTCTGATTGGCCTGGAGGGCGAGGGCAAGGACCTCGTTGTTGGGGTTGGGATCGAAAGTGGGATCCACCGAGCCATCCGAGTTCAGACGCGCCAGATAGTTGCGGCTGATGCCATTGATTCGCCTGAAGCCACCCGCCACCAGAGCCCGGCCATCACGCTGGCTCACGACGCATGAGACCACACTGTCGAGCGATGGCGAGAAGGAGGGATCCACCTGACCGGAAGTGCGGTTGAGTCGGGCGAGGAAAGCGCGGCTTGGGAAGGACACCTGGAAGAAGTCTCCTCCGACGAGCACATTGCCATCCGGCTGCAGTGCCATACTGTAGATGGTTCCGAGCACATTTGGGTTGAAAGCGATGTCGAGCGTTCCGGCAGGCGTGATCCTAGCGATGCCGCTGCGGGTTGCTCCCATGAAGCTGGCGGTGCCATTGAAATCGCCGCCGACGAGGACCGCGCCATCCGGCTGTACGGCGAGGCAGAGCACGAAGGCGTTGACTCCGGGGTCGCCGAAGGAGGTATCGACGGTGCCGTCGGGGAGAAGACGCGCGAGACGGCTGCGTGGGAAGACTGGACCGGTGCCGCGTGGCTGCAGCGTGGTGAAGTTGCCGCCGATCATGATCTTGCCGTCGGCGAGCAAGGCGGCGCAGGTGATCGGGCCATTGGCACCGGGGTTGAAGCCGAGGCCTCCTTCGAGCGAGCCATTGGCGAGGAGCCTAGCCATGCGCCCCTGGGCGGTGCCGTGGACTGAGGTGATGTCGCCGAAGATGATGGTTCTTCCATCCGGCTGGATGAGTGATCCATAGAGCCCGCCGCCGGTGATTGGGACATTGAGTGCTTCGGCGAGCCCGCCGACGGCGGGGTCGGGCAGGGTGGTGAAGGTGAGATTGCCCCAGCTTCCGTCGCCAGAGGCATTGCTGGCGCGGACGGCGAACGTGTATTGTGTTCCTGGCAGCAAGCCTGTGACGGTGGCGGATACGGGTGTGGTGGCGGTGCCTGTGATGAGTGATGGGGATGCGTTGGCATTGAATCCCGCGACGCCCGGGGAGAAGTAGCGGAACCAGACATCGGCGGGTGCGCCGTTGGCCCGGACGGTGCCGTTGAGGACGGCGCTGGTGGAGGTGACGGAAGTGGCGGCGAGAGTGGTCAGGGTGGGTGCTGCGGGGGCGGTGGTGAAGGTGAGAAAGCTGTCCAGTGTTGCTGGGCCAACACCGTTCGAGGCCCTTGCACGAAAGCGATAGGCGCGTCCTGGGAGCAAGCCGGTCAAGGTGTGGGTCGGGAATGCCGGGGCACTTCCGGAAAAGGTGCCGGGGATGGTGATCGTTGTGAGGGTTCCCGAAGGACTTTCACCCCACTCGTACTGGACTGTGGTGGCGCTGTAGTTCGGAAATGCCCGGCAATTCAGCGTGGCGGACGTTGCTGTGATAGTGGTAGCGGGACGCGTTGAGATTTGGGGGATCGCGGGCTGGAAGAAGAACGTGTACGCGGCTCCGGCATTGTGGGCGGAGTTGTCCAATGGATTGCCATCGACGGTGTTTGCGTTGCTTGACTCGACCTCCGCGCCGACGATGATGTAGGACTCCGACATGGCGATGGAGGTGCCGAATCTGTCAAAGGCATCGGTGTTGGCGGCTTTCAGATAGGCTTGCTGAGCCCATGAAGCTCCATTGCGTCCGAACAGATAGGCTGCTCCGGAATTCAGGGCTCCCTCGTCGAGTTGATTTCCGGCCACGCCAGTGGCGGCGCTGTCTTCCCAGCCCGCGGCGACCGCGAGCAACTGACCTTCGAGCGCGACGTCCATACCAAACAGGTCAGAGGCACCGGGATTGCTGGCTTTGAGGTAGGCCGTTTGGCTCCATGTGCCCGCTCCGTTTCGCTCGAAGACATAAGCGGCCCCTGAGTTTTCGGCGGCTTCATCGGGCACGTTGTTGACCCCTGAGCCGCTGCCATCCTCCCATGCGGCTCCCGCAACGATGGTGTTGCCGCTGATGTCCACTTTAGCGCCGAACTGATCGGAGGGGCCGACGTTTCCGGCTTTGATGTAGGCCTCGTGCTGCCAGCTTCCTCCGGTGAGTCTGAAGACGTGGACGGCGCCGGATTTCGGAGCATCCAGATTGTGCGGCGGGTTGATTCCGGGGATTCCGCCGGCATCGCCTGGGGACCCTACGGCGAGGGAGGCTTCGGAAAGCGCGACATCACGGCCGAACAAGTTGCCTTCATTGGTGGATTCTGGAAGCAGGTAGGCCTGCTGGGACCAGCTAGTGCCGGTGCGGAGGAACACGTAGGCTGCACCGAAGCCGCCTGCGCTGTCCACATTATAGCCATTGGGTGCGCCGACGGCCATGGTGTTCCCATTGAGCTTTACAGACGATCCGAAATGCGTGTGCACTCCGGGATTGGCGGGTTTGAGGTAGGCCTGCTGAGACCAGACTCCGGCTGTGCGGGTGAATACATACACTGCGCCTGCTTCCTGTGAACTGTTATTCAGTTCACCGCCGGTTCCGTTGCCGCCTTCTCTCCTTGCTCCAACCGCAATGGTGTCTCCGTCGATGCTCACAGATGCCCCGAACTGGTCTCTTTCGTTGGTGTTGCTGGCCTTGAGATAGGCCTGTTCCGTCCAACCTGAGCCGGTGCGGACAAAAACGTAGGCTGCGCCGGCCTCGGTGGCTGAATTGTTGGAGGAGAGGGAATTCGCTGAGGGGCCGGTCGTGGAGCTTCCTTCGTGGAATGCTCCGACCACCACGGTATCGCCTGAGACAGCCACAGCGTTTCCGAAGTTATCTCCGGCCTCCGCATTGGATGCCTTCAAATACGCCTGCTGGGCGAGGGGATCGATGGTGATGGGATAGCGAGCGCCGCGTTCATCGACGAGCAGGCGGAAGCTGTCGTGGGTGGAATCCGCTGCTGCGAAATGGGAAGGCAGGATCTTGCCATCGGCGTCCCAGACCTTGAGGCCGCTGTAGGTGACGACGGTTGTGCCGGAGGCATTGAGGAAGCGGACGGATTGGGCGTCGGGGGAGATGGAGGGGAGGAGGCCGCCGCGGACGGTCAGAGTGAAAGAGAGATCGGACGAATCTGTCTGATCGGACGGATCTTTTGCGGGAGGCCGTTGGGCCACCGTGAACCCATGCTCCACGCCGCGCTGGTCATTGACGTACCATTCCTTAACATTGTCATCCCACTGATAGGTGAGGCGCTGGCCATCGGCGTGGGATTCGGGGGTTCCGGAGACGGCTTGTGGTGCTTCTTGGAAGCCGTAGTGTGAGAGGGAGAGTCCCCATTGCCATGAGCCGTCGGCGGGTGCGGTTGGTCGGGCGATGAATCCGGAGTGGTCCCATGTGATGTGCCATCCGAGGGCTGGATTCAGGGCTTCGTGGCCGTTTTCGGTGGTTCTGATGGCATGGCGCCCCGCGTCGTACGCGGCCTTTATGCCGATCCAGTCCGATTTTTCGACCCCGGATGGGACCGCGTCAGGGGCGAGGGCGCGGGCGGCGTTGGGGAGGAGCAGTGCGGTGAGGAGGCAGAGGGATCGGGCGACCAGAGTGGGCAGGTGTGGCGGCCATGGGTGGCGGGGGAGGGAGGGTGGATTCATGGCGGTTCCGGGGAATGGTGCTCTGGTGGGTTCCTGAGGGATCCGCGGGTGGGAATGACAGGGGCGGCGGCGTTTTTTTGGATTTCTCTGAATTTTCCCTTCAGCCTGTCATTTTCGCGGCTGGAATTCTCAGTATGGAGTGGGGAGCGGCGGGCGATCCCCGACTGCCCGAGTTCCCGGATGTCATTATCAAGTTCACCTCCCATGTGCCGACAGTGTGGCGCGCCGATTCATTCCGGCGTGGCGGGGTTGTGTGCGGGGTGCCTTGGGGCGACGGCGTTCGGGTTGGAGGACGATGGGGATGATGTGGTGTCGGGCGGTGGGGTGACTGAGGCGGGGGATGCGGGGTCGGGGCCGGATCGTTTGGGTGATTATGAATTGCTGGAGGAACTGGGGCGCGGGGGGATGGGTGTGGTTTACCGGGCGAGGCAGCGGAGTCTGGAGCGCGATGTGGCGTTGAAGGTGATTCCGGGTGGGCCGCTGGCGGATCCGGATGCGCTGAGGCGGTTTCGGATGGAGGCGCGGGCGGCGGCGCGGTTGAATCATCCGCATGTGGTGAAGGTTTTTGATGTGGGCGAGACGGACAGCCATGCGTTTTTCAGCATGGAA
>CANHUG010000017.1 GCA_947462995.1 Verrucomicrobiales bacterium
GCATGGCGACGGGGTCGAACGGGTTGTTTGTGCTGGGCAACCGTTATCCGCTTGGAGGTGTGAATAACCCGTGGGCGACGGTGATGCGGCCGCAGACTGCGGTGGGGGACCCGCCTGGCCGTGAAGGGCTTTCGAGCAGCTTCAGCGATGCGGTGCTTGGGGCGGAGACTGACAATACGAATGTGATGCTGCTGCTGGTGCGCGGATTCAACCGGTTCATCGGGTTTGATACGGATACCAAGGATTCGCTAGGTCTGGACAGTGACGGGGATGGAGCGTTTGATTTCTTCCCGTGGAACGGCGGGGCATCCGGGGTGCTCGACAGCATCATGATCCGGAGTTATGTGGCGACGACACCTGCGCCGAATCCGTTGCCTCTGGCGTATCCGTGGAATGGATGGAGTTATGGTCTTGCTGATCTTTCCGGGCTGTACCTGAGTCCTCCAACGCGCCCGTTCTATCATCCGGAGTCGTTTGCGCGATTCAATGGTGACAATGCGGTCAATTCACCAGGGTCGTGGTATGGCGGTGATTTTGACAACACGACGTCGGCGAACGACGGGACGATTACGAAGTACAAGACGACGGTTCAGGATCCGACCCACCCGCCGTTCCCGGTTGGGTTTACGGGACGTGCGACGCCTGGGCAGCCGAATCTGACGCGGGGTACGAGTGACGACGTGGACGGGGATGGAGCGACTGCGCTGGTGGAGTTGGCGCTGGCGACGAATCCGAGTGTTGCTGAAGCGCCGTATCCGTCGCCGGCGGCCGGGGCGGTGGTGGTGACGAACCAGCCGTATGGCAGCTTCACGTACCGGCGGATCCGGGGTGGAGTGGTGAATGCGGACAAGTCGTACGCGGCGGAAGCTTATACCTACACGGTGGAGACCTCTCCGAATCTGACGTCGTGGACGAGCAGCGGGGCGACGATTGAGCAGGTGGGCAGTCCGGTGGCGAATGCTGACGGCGTCACGGAGAATGTGACGCTCCGGATGGTGAATCCGGCGACCGGGGCTGGTGCGCGCGGTTATTTCCGGCTTCGGATTGGTCGGCGCTGAGGCATTTGAATGAGTGACGGGGGCGCACGGCCGGAGACGGTGGTGCGCCCCTTTTTTGTTTTCCTGAAACCGGGAGGCGGCGGGGAGTGTCAGTGGGGATGAACCTCCTTCTGTGTGACCATGCGCATTTCCCTGCTTTTGACTCTTGCGGTCCTGCCTGCGGCGGCGGCTGATCTTCCGAAGGAACACATTGAGTACTTCGAGACGAAGGTGAGGCCGCTGCTTTCGGAGCATTGCTACCAGTGTCACAGTGCTGCGGCCGGGAAGACGAAGGGCGGGCTGACCCTGGATACGAAGGCTGGCTGGGAGAAGGGCGGGGAATCGGGGGCGGCGATAGTGCCGGGGGATCCTGACAAGAGTCTGATGATTCGTGCGGTGCGGTATGCGGATGACGACATGCAGATGCCGCCGCGGGGGGAGAAGCTTGAGGCGGCGGAGGTTGCGGTACTGGAGGAGTGGGTGCGGATGGGTGCTCCGGATCCGAGGACGGGCGAGGCGAAGGCGGTTGGCGGGGCTGGTGCGGGTCTGAGTGAGGCGATGCGTGCGAAGGCGGGGGCGCACTGGGCATTTCAGCCGCTGGCGGAGAAGCCGCTGCCTGCGGTGCGGGACGGTGGGTGGTCAGCGGGCAATGTGATAGACACGTGGGTGCTTGCGGGGCTGGAGGCGAAGGGGCTGAAGCCATCGCCGGGTGCTGACAAGCGGACGCTGATCCGCCGTGTTTCGCTGGATCTGACCGGGCTTCCGCCGTCGCCTGAGGAGGTGCTGGCGTTTGTGAATGACGATGCGCCGGACGCGTTTGCGAAAGTGGTGGATCGATTGCTGGCGAGTCCGCAGTATGGGGAGCGCTGGGGTCGTTACTGGCTGGATGTGTCCCGCTATGCGGACACCAGGGGACAGGTGAGGCGGGAGCAGACCCCATTGAATCCGAATGCCTGGACTTATCGGGACTATGTGATTGGGGCGCTGAATGCTGACAAGCCGTTTGATCAATTCATCCGCGAGCAGATTGCGGCGGACCTGCTTCCGGGTGGCGGGGAGAACAAGTCGACGCTGGCGGCGCTTGGATTCCTAACGCAGGGTGATCAGTTCAACGGGCAGCGTCCTGACATCATCAATGATCAGATCGACGTGGTTACGAAGGGATTCCTGGGGCTGACGGTGAGTTGTGCGCGTTGTCATGATCATTTTTTCGATCCGGTGACCCAGCGGGATTATTATGCGCTGGCGGGAGTTTTTGCGTCATGTTTCGAGCCGGAGACTAAGCCTGTGGCGGCCAGTCCTGCGGATGCGGTGGCGATTGCGGAGTATGAGCGGAAGCGGCGCGAGACTGAAAGAGATGGGCGCAAAAAATTGATAGGAGAGATGGATCGCATTGCGTCGGTCTTCAACCGGAACGCAGGGTTGTTCCTTGGGTTGGCGGGGACTGACCGTCGGTCGCCGGAGTTTCTGAATGCGGTGAGGGCGGCGAAGATTGACGGGCGGTTGGTGGCGGAGCTTTCGCAGGGCCTGCAACGCCGCATGCAGTTGCGGAAGAACCGGCGGGCGAGCCTTGATTTGAATCCGACGCTCGACCTCTGGGCGGAGCTTTCGGGATTGCCTGCGGGGGCGTGGCCGGAGCGAGCGGCGGCGGTGGTGGCCCGGACGGTTGACGATGCGGCGGGGTTGTTTTCGAACCGTGCGGTGCGCGAGGCATTCCGCGGCAAAAGACCGGCTTCGCTGGACGAGGCGCGGGGGATCTATGAGGGGATTTTCCGGCAGGCTGATGCGTTGTATCAGGCTGAATCGGCGGCTTTCCGGAAGGACCATCCGGGTCGTGCGTTTCCCGGGGTTTCGGATGCTGCGTTTGAGGAAGTGCGGACGGCGGTGCTGGATCCCGGGATGTTTCTTGAGCGACCGCTGGATGCGGTGCCGCGGGGAGTGCCGCGGGAGGTTCAGGATCTGGCGGCGAAGATCACCGGGGATCTAGCCAAGTTTGATGTGAGTCATCCCGGGGCGCCGGGGCGTGCGAATGTGCTTTATGATGACAGCCGCCCGGCGAATGCCCGGGTTCTGCTCCGCGGGCAGGTTCAGAGCCCCGGGCCGGAAGTGCCGCGTTCGTTTCTTGAGGTGCTCAGCGATGGAGCGGTCAAACCGTTCACGAAGGGCAGTGGCCGACTGGAGTTAGCGGAGGCGGTGGCGAGCGGCGACAATCCGCTGACGCCGAGGGTGATTGTGAACCGGGTATGGCAGCACCATTTCGGCAGCGGGTTTGTGGCGTCGCCTGACGACCTTGGGGTGCAGAGCGAGGTGCCGTCGCATCCGGAGCTGCTGGATGCGCTAGCGGGTCAATTCATCAGGAATGGCTGGAGTCTGAAGAAGCTGCACCGTGAGATCCTGCTTTCGAAGACGTGGCAGCAGGCGAGTGAGCCGGATCCGGCGATGGCGCAGATTGATCCGTTCAACCGGCAGCTCTGGCGGCAGAATGTGAGGAAGCTGGATTTTGAGGCACTGCGGGACAGTGTGCTTTCGATGGGTGGTCAGCTTGACCTGACGATGGGCGGGCATCCGGTGAACATCGAGAGTGAGCCTTACAGCCAGCGGCGGAGCGTGTATGGATTCATTGACCGCAATGAGATGGCGGAGTTTCTGCGGCATTTTGATGTGGCCAATCCATCGCTGCCGACTGGCCGCCGCCACGAAACGATTGTGCCGCAGCAGGCGCTGTTCCGCATGAACAGCCTGCTGGTGATAGAGCAGGCGCGGAACATTGTGGATCGGGAGGAGTTCCGCGCGGCGGACAATGACGAGGCGCGGGTGCGGGCCTTGTATGAGATCATCTATCAGCGCTGGCCGAAGCCTGCGGAGCTCAAGATGGCGCTGGCCTTCATTACGGCGCTGCCTGCGGATGAGCGCATGGGTGTGGCGGGGGGTGGCGATGGTGCACCGGCGGTGGCGGGGAAGGAGGCTGGACCGGCAACGCGTGCGGATGGTGTTCCGCTGACGAGACAGCAGGTGGCGCAGCGGTTGAAGCAGCGGTTGCGGGAGGAGATCCGGGCTAAGGCGATGGCGGCGGCGCAGAACCGACGGGGGACGTCTGGGATCAAGGAAGCGGTCCGGGATCCGGCTGCGGAGAAGGTTGACCGGAGCCCGCTCGATGCATGGGAGAAGTTTGCGCACGCGCTGCTGATGACGAACGAGATGGCGTATGTGAACTGAGGGTGGGGGCCTGTCGGGGATGCGGTTGGTGTGGCGGGTGCGGTCCCTCCTGTTGCGCGGTGGCATGGGAGCGTGCTTGGGTTGGGTTGAGGCTATGCTGAGGCAATTCCGATCCGAGCCCCGCTTCCTTGAGGAGAGTCCCGAGGTGGTGGCGGCTTCGTTGCGGCATCTGCCGGGCTTTGTGTGGCTCGATACAGCGGGGCGCTGTCCTGAGCCTGACCGGGATGGTGCGGTGAGCATCATGGCGGCGTGTCCGACCCGGGTGGTGCGTGGACACATCGGGGATGTGTCGCTGCTTGAGGAGCAGATGGCGGGGGAGTGCGGTGGGGGGCAGGTTGGCTGGTTCGGGTGGGTGGATTACGAGGGCGGGTGGGAATTCGGGTGGTACGAGCAGGTGCTGGTTTACCGGCATGCGACAGGAGAATGGCTGGAATGCGGGGATCTGCTTTCGCAGCGGCGCGAAGGGAAGGCTGGCGAGGTGCCGCGACTGGAGTGGGTGCCAGGGATTGGTGAGGAGGATTACTGCGGAATGGTGAGCCGGGCGCAGGAGTACATCGGGGCCGGGGATATCTATCAGGTCAATCTGGCGCACCGGTTCAGTGCCTCGTGGCCGGCGGGCGCGGATCCGTTTGCCCTGTATCTGAAGTTAAGGGAAGTGAGCCCGGCGCCTTGTGCTGCGTACATGGCGGGTGGGGAAAGAACGGTGCTTTCCTCATCGCCGGAGTCGTTTTTGCGAATGAGTGGCCGCAGCATCAGGACGCGTCCGATCAAAGGAACCAGGCCGCGTTTTGCGGATTCTGTCAGGGATGCCCGATCGCGAGGCGAACTGCTGAGCAGTCCGAAGGAGCGGGCGGAGTTGGTGATGATCACCGATCTGCTGCGCAACGATCTCGGCATGGTCTGCGAGTACGGGAGTGTCAGGGTGACGGGGCTGCTGCAGCCGGAGGCTTACGAGCAGGTGCACCACCTTGTGTCGACGGTGGAGGGCACGCTCCGTGGGGATGTTTCGCATGCGGCAGCGCTGAAGGCTTGTTTTCCCGGCGGGTCGATCACGGGAGCGCCGAAGAAGCGGGCTGTGGAGATCATCCGCGAGCTGGAGCCCGTTCCGCGGGGATTATACACTGGAGCGATCGGCTATCTCGGGGCGAATGGTGACAGCCATTTCAGCATCGCGATCCGGACGATGGTGCTGGGACGCGGAGTGATCAGTTGCCATGCGGGGGCCGGGATTGTGGCGGATTCGAGTCCTGCGGCTGAATGGGAGGAAACGCTGCAGAAGGCGTCCGGCATGCTGGCGGCGGGGCGATCGAGTTGACTGCCGGGCCAGCGGGGGCGGTGCTGAAGACTCCGCCCCCGCGGCTGGGTGGGATCACTGGAGGGAGGCGCGGACCTTGACGTACAGTCTTGATCCGGTGGCTACTGGAACCGGGGCACGCCATGTGGTGGTGACGCGTCCGCCTGCGGCGGGGGATTCGCCGACGGGGATCATGCCGCCGTTCCATGTGGTGAGGTCGTTGCTCTGCACTGGTTCGAGGAGCACGTCTTCTGCTGCGGCGTGTGTGAGGCTGACTCTGAGGAATCCATCGGGGGCGATTTCCGCGGACAATGCGACGATGCCTGGGGCGCGGGGGTCGTTGCCGGTGGCGTACTCGAGGAGAGCGTTGATGCCGTCGCCGTCGACGTCGTCATCTGGATCGCTGACGCCGGCGGAGGCGGCCCAGACGAGCCATGCGGTGGTGCCGGGGTTGCCGCCGGGGAGGCTACCGGAGCGCCAGTTGGAGGGAAGGGCGTGATCCGGGTTGGTGAGCGGGGCGGCGAGCACGAGGGATGGGCCGGTTCCGTCGGCGGCATCAGGCCATGGTGGATTGTCGTCGTAAACGAAGTCGCGGATGACGGCGCCGGTGGCGGCATTGAGGATGAGTTGCTCGCCTTGGTTAGAGAGGGCGCCGCTGTAGGTTCCGAGGATCCTTGCGCTGGGGAAGGCAGATCCGTAGCGGGCGGCGAATGCTGCGGGATGGCGGACAAAGACGGCGCGTTCTCCGGGTTGAAGGATGAGATTGCCGAGGGGCGAAGTGGTGACGCCGCCGGTGAAGCGGACGCCTGTCAGGTCCACGGCGGTGGAAGGGAGGATATTCATGACTTCGATGAATTCGAAGTCGTCGGGATCCGCCGAGGCTGCCAGTTCTGCCGGTGAGACGGGGGCGAGCGGGTTGTAGTGCATCTCGCTGATGACGAGATTAGCGGCGGAGGCAGCTTCTGTGGCGACGCTGAAGAAGGCCTCTGTCACGGCGCTCCATGAGCCGTTGGAGTAGACGCGGGCGCGGATGGTGCCTGGCTGCTGGAGTGTGAGCGGGCCTGTGTAGAGCCTTGCGGTGTCGCCGGTGAACGAGGCGGCGTCGGCTCCGACGAGTTCTGCGTCGCAGAGCAGGTCATTGTCGGCGGCGGTGGCGTTGAGTGCGTGGATGGCCAGCACATTGGTTCCGGTGCGCAGGCTGGAGAGGAAGTTGCTGACATCGATCCTGTCCTGGACGATGGCGAGAGCGTCCGAGCGCACGGCGGTCGAGGTGGAAGCGCCGTTAGGGATAGCTGGGGCGTTGCGTTCGGCGACCTTGGTACCGTTCAGATAGGCGACGAAGCCGTCGTCGTAGCGCACATTGAGCTGCAGCAGAGCGGTCTGGGCGCGGTCTGCTTCCGACAGGGTGAAGGTGCGGCGTGTCAGGAGGGATGGCGAGACCGTGCGCATGGCATCCGTGCTGGTGCCGATGAATGGTGTGAAGGAAACGGCGGGGTCTGCATCGTAGCCGAGGCCGCCTGCTCCTGACTGCCATGTGTTGGCTCCGGGGAACTCGGGTTCTTTCCAGTCAGCGATGGTGACGCTGGGTTGTGTGCCGTTGTAGAGCGCGCGGATTTCAGTGGGAGACAGGCCGCGGTTGTAGAGATAGACCTCGTCGATCTGGCCGGCGAAGGCCCGTTCGGTGGAACCGCCGCGGGAGCCGATGGACCATGCGTTGTTGGCTTCGAGGACACCGGCGACGGGGAGGGCACCCTTGGAGGTGACGAGGCTGGCGACTTCCTCGCCGTTGCGGTAGAGCCTCCATGCGGTGCCGTCGTAGACCCCGCAGACGTGCTGCCATGTGCTGAGGGTTGCTGCGGCGGGTGCGGAGACGAAGTAACTGCTGCTGTCGGCGGTGCCGGCTTCGATGGCACCGGCGTTGATGCGGAGGGAGACTTCACCGGCGGGGCTGGTGTTGTAGCCTTTGCTGATGATGTTGCGGATGTTGGTGTTCGCGGTCGGGCGGATCCATGCGGACATGGTGATCTGGCCTGTGATTTTGAGGGCGTCCGGGTTGCCGAGGCCGAGGTATTGCGAGCTTCCGTTGAGGAAGAGCGACTGGCCGTTGATGCCGGTGGTGTAGACAGGTGCGCCGACGGGCGTGCCATTGGCGGTTCCGGCGCTGTCGTCGGCGGTGCCTTCGAAGCGCCAGCGACCGACGAGACCGCTGGAGGTTGGTGCGGGGGCGGGCCCGATGGTGAAGCCGTCATTGGCGTTGGTGGCGATGCGCCATGAGACTGGGGCGGTGCGGGTCTGGAAGGTGAAGGGTGTGGGCCGGGTTTCGAGGATGCGGCGTGGGTCTGAGCCATCGGTGGTGTAGAACACTTGAGCGCCGGGCGGGACAGTCATGCTGAGTTGGAAACCGCCGGGGACCTGACCTCCGTGTCTGGAGAAGTCCGGGGCGGCGGTGGCTGGCCAGAGCCCGTCGGCGGTGAACTGGGCGAGTACGACGGGGGGGCGGGAGTCGAAGAAGTTATCGCGGATGAAGTTGATGCGGGTATTCCATGCGGATTCGCCGGCGGCGGTGGTGCTGTAGCGTGCGGCGTAGACGCGGATGGCGCGGTTGATATTGGCGGCCTTGTCGAGCCAGCGCTGTTTGGAGACTGCGGCGGACATGGCGCCGTTGTTGAAGAAGTGTTTACGGACCCGATCGGCGAAGCGCAGGCGGTATTCGGGATTCAGCGCGAGACTGTCATGGACCCATTGGGGGTTGCCCCAATCCGGGAGGGTGCTGTTGCTTTGTGTCAGGAACGGGCCGGTGCGGTCTGCGCCCCAGTTGGGTGCGAGGAGGGTGTGTTCGCCGTCCTGGAGGTAGAAGGTGAAGCCGCGATCGCCATTGCGGTCGCGCATCGAGTGCCAGTTGTTTGGTTTGTTATTGGAGAGGAAGCTGGAGAGGACGGCGTCGCCATCGCCGGTGTAGAAGATGACCATCATGTAATCGATGAGGTCATCGATGTCGACGAGGACGGGGAAGGCGGGGTTGCGGGAGCCGTCGGGATTCCGCCCTAGCATGCGGAAGTAGTTGGTGTTGGTGGGGGCGGTACGGTGAGCGACGGAACGGTCCCAGAGATCGCGCCATGCGGCTTTGGTGCCGTCCGGGTTGGTGTTGAGGTATCCGTCGGTGGCTTCGGTTTTGAAGTCCATGGTGTAGCGGTCACCGCATTTGACGACATCGTAGTTGTCCTTGTTGCCGCCGAGGTAGGTTTCGCCGAAGGAGTTTTCGGCGCGTTCGTGGATGTCGTAGATGCCCCAGTAGAGACCGTTGAGGAAGAGGTGGCAGTGGCGGGTGCGGGTGCTGGGTTGGCCCATGGCGGCGAGCGTCATGCGGCAGAACGGGTCGCGGACCATGGTTTCGTTGACGTCGGTGGCGCTTTGGCTCCATGAGTAGTTCTGGCTGCCGCGGAGGTCGAAGGTATCGAATTCTGCGGCGCCGTCGGGGCCGTAGAGGCGGTAGTTGAGTTTGCCGTCGCCGTATTCGTTGCGGAAGAAGACGCGGAAGCTGTGTTTGGTGCTGGAGTCGTTACGGCTGGCACCGCCACGGATGCGGAGGCCGCAGCCGCTTTTGAACTGGCCGTGGCCGTCGGCGGGTGTTGCTCCGGGTTTGGCGAGGTCGAGCATTTCGATGCTGCCTGGCCGTTCCCATGCCTGCCCGCGCTGGATGCCGTTGACGTAGATTCCTGTGAGCGGGTCGGTCAGGTTGTTCTGCTGGGTGACGACGGAGATGACGGGAATCTGAGCGAGGGCTTCGCGGATCTGGGCGGCGTTGTAGGTTGCTTTGACGCCGGCGTCGAAGCCCCAGATGAAGGCCTGGCCGCCGTTGGTGGCGGCGTTGGTGGGCCAGCCGGGAGGGATGTTGGATGCGGAGCCTGACACTGTGCCGGCGGTGGACAGGGAAACCCGTGGCGGGCCGGTCACATCGGCGGTGAAGACATAGGTGTGGGTGTCGATGTTGGTTGGTTTCCAGTTCGGCAGGTAGGCGCGGGCTCTGATGACGCGGGCACCGCTGGTCGGGGTGTTTGCTGCGCTGCTGATGGTGATTGGTCCGGTGTAGAGGGTGCCGGTTTGCGGGGTTGGATCGCTAGTGTTAGTGGTGTAGTAGATCTGGGCTCCTGGTGTTGCGGAGCTGATGGTGAGCTGGAAGGGGGTGTCGTAGAAGCCGCGTTTGTGACTGAAGTTGGTGTCAGCGACCTCACCGATGTACCACGGGCTTTGGTTGGGTGCGCCGGGGGTGGCGTTGTTGAGGAAGACGTTGGCTGTGGAGTTGACGTAGGTGGCGGTCAGTTCCGGCTGGAGGAGGAAGTTGTCATCGGTGGCGGACGAGTTGAGGCCGTGGATGGCGAGCAAGTTTGGTCCGGCGGTGTTGAGGAGGGGCAGGGCGGCGGCGAAGTCGATGGTTTCGGCGAGGTAGCCTTCGCTGAATGGGCGGTCGGTGGTGGCGGTGCTGGAAGGCCCGGGGTTGGAGGGGGCGTTGCGTTCGGCGATTTTCGTGCCGTTGAGCCATGCTGTGAAACCGTCGTCGTAGCGGAGCCGGAGTCTCAGGGAATTGAAGAGGGCGGCATTGGGTGAGGAGAAGGGAATCCGCCAGTAAGCGGTGGACGACCTGTTGAGCATGGCGCTTTGGAGGTCTGTGCGGATGTACGGGCGGTAGCCGTTGAGTTCCGTGCCGCGGACCTGGACTTCCGCCATGGAGAGGACGCGGGCGTCGTCGGTGGCGGCGGCTTCAGTGGTGCGGCGGATCCTGACGAATTGGCCGAAGATCGGATTGCCGCCGTTGGCGGCTGCGGTGTCGTAAACGAGTTCGGCGGGGCCGCTGAGCGCGTTGTCGGGATTCAGGACCGGGGAGGTGTGGAGGATGGTGGTGCCGTTGGTGTCGAGGATCTGGACGGTGATGTTGCGCAAACGTTCCGGGCAGCAGCCCTCGCGGTTCCGGATGTTGACTGACGAGATGGCAGCGCGGCGGTTCAGATTAAGCGTCCATGCTGGAGCGGTGTCTGTGTTGACGGTGTGTGTGAAGTCCGCGTTGTTGCCATTGATGCCGAGCGAGGCGGCGTAGGTGCTCAGGGTGGTAGTCTGTGTGGCAACCGGAGCCGGGCTGCCGGTCCGGGCGAGGTTCACGACGGCGCCGGGGGCTGTCCCTATCACCTCCACTTCACCCATGGAGAGGACATTCTGCTCGTTGGTGTCTCCCTGGCCTGCTGTTCCGGAGAGGTCCGGGTCTGCTTTCCGTGATACGCGCACATGGCGGCCGGGTATGGTACCTCCTGTGAGGGCAACGAGGTCCACAGAGAGCGAGGCTGGGCCTGCCGGGTAGACGAACCCTGTGTTTTCGGGATTGAGGAGTGCCGAGGTGAAGACTGGATTGAGGGCGTCGTCGAGCACCTCGATGGTGATGTCGCGCAGGCGGCTGCCGCAGCAGTTGTCGCCGCGGTTCCGCACGGTGATAGAGCTGACCATGGCACCGCTGCCGAGATCGACGTTCCAGAACGGGGCGGCGTCGGCGGTGGCGGTGTGGGAGAAGTTATTGAGGAGACCATCGTTGGCGAGGTTTGCATTGAACGCTGCCTGTGTGGTGCTCTGCACGGCGATGCCTGAACGAGCGAGATTGGCTGGTGGCGGGGCGGGGGCGGTGGTGTCGAAGCCGATGCCTGGCGGGAAAGAGGTGGGATTCCACGATGCGTCCGGGATGAATCCCGGTTGGTTCCAGGCCTGAGGCGGTGCCTGACCGGAGGTCGGCACGAAGGCGCCTCCCACGCTGGTGTTGAGGAGTGGTTGGCTGACGACATCCTGAGCGACGCCGAAGCTGATGTCTTCGCGCTGTGGCGGGTAGGGGTTCCATTCGCTCGGGCGGAGACTTCCGTCCGGCCGCACGATGGCAAGGTATCCACCGTTGGATTCGAGGGCGAAATTGGTATGGAGCTGTTTGGTCGGGTCGCGGCGGTTTTTGCTGGAGGCAAAGACCACGATTCGCCCGCCGCCCGGGAGGACCACTGCGGGGAAGCGCCACTTGCCGGGAGCCAGTGGATCGTCGGTGAGGCTCCAGTTTTCGAGATTGAGCGGCAGGGCGCCGGGGTTCTCGACCTCGATCCAGTCGGCGAACTGGCCATCGACATCGGCGAGTTCGGTGACGTTGTCTGCCATGAATTCGCTGATGATGACGTCCTGGGCCGCCAAGGGGCTGGCGGTAAGGCTAAAGGCCGCTGCAAAATGCAGCAGCAGGGGCATCGGGGTTGTGCGCATGGCGTGAGAGTTCGAGTTGGAAAAAGGGGGCGACCTGATGGTGAACAACTGGTTTCCGAAACGCAATGAAAATGGGGGTAGGGCGGGGTGCTTTCCTTGTTTGCATCGGCGCTCTTGCCGCGTCATGGATCAGTGGCGCGTCCCGCGGACCCGTTCACACTCTTATATCACCACCCATGTTCGGCACGCTCACTGACAAACTAGACGACGTCTTCCGGAAACTGCGCGGTCTTGGCGCGATCAGCGAAAGCAATGTTTCCGATGCCCTCCGGGAGGTCCGCATGGCGCTGCTTGAGGCGGACGTCGATTTTTCGGTCGCCCGCGATTTCATTGCGACGGTGAAGGAACGGGCACTCGGGCAGGACGTTCTGAAAGGGATCAAGCCCGGTGAACAGATTGTCAAAATCTTCCATGACGAACTGACGGCGCTGCTGGGTGGGGACGCGGCCCCGTTGGTTCTCGATCCTCCGGCCCGGATTCTGATGGTTGGGCTGAATGGGGCGGGGAAGACGACGACGTCGGCGAAGCTGGCCCTCCGGCTGAAGAAGGATGGGCGTCGGCCGGCACTGGTTGCGTGCGATCTTTACCGGCCTGCTGCGGTTGAGCAGCTGGCGACGCTTGCCCGCGAGATCGGGGTGCCTGTTTACCAGCCTGCGCCCGGCAGCACCAACGTCCTGCAGTGCGTGAAGGACAGCCTCAAGTGGCTTGAGACTCAGAACGTCAATGCTGTGATTTTCGACACGGCGGGTCGGCAGGAGGTGGATGATGCGCTGATTGCCGAGCTGAAGAGTGTCCGGGATTTTCTGAATCCGGGTGAGGTTCTGCTGGTTGCGGATGCCGCGACGGGTCAGCAGGCGGTGAGTGTCGCGCGGACGTTTGATGAAGCGGTTGGGATTACGGGGATCGTGCTGACCAAGCTTGACGGCGATGCCCGCGGCGGGGCGGCGCTCTCGATGCGGGCGGTGACGCGCAAACCGGTCAAGTTCTCGGGCACGGGCGAAAAACTCGATCACCTTGATACTTTTGTGCCTGATCGGATGGCGCAGCGCATTCTGGGCATGGGGGACATTGTTGGTCTGGTGGAGCGTGCTGCGGAGGTCATCGACGAGGAGCAGGCGATGAAGACGATGGAGCGGATGATGTCTTCCGAGTTCAATTTCAACGACTTCCTTGATCAGTTGAAGATGATGAAGAAGCTGACCGAGAGCAGCGGCGGCCTGATGGGGCTCCTCGGCCTGCTGCCTGGGGTTGGAAAGCAGCTCAAACAGGTGAAGGAGCAGATGAAGGCCGCCGCGGGGGATGACAAGATCCGCCGTATCGAGGCGATGATTCTTTCGATGACACCGAAAGAGAGGGGTAGGCCTGAGATCATCAACGGACGCCGCCGGACGCGCATTGCTGCCGGGAGCGGCAACACGCTGAGTGAGTTGAATCAATTCCTGAAGCAGTTCAGCGAAATGCGGAAGATGATGAAGGATAAAGGGAAGATGGGGTCAATGATGGCGGGGATGGGTGGGATGGGTGGCGGAGCGGGCGGCGGGCTTGGAGGACTGCTTGGTGGGGGTGGCGGCTTGCCTCCGGGGATGGGTGGGGGGCTTCCGCCTGGGATGGGTGGGGGGCTTCCGCCTGGGATGGGTCGGGGAGGTTTTCCTGGGATGGGCGGAGGGATGCCTGGTGGTTTCCGGTTTCCGGGTGGCGGTGGGAAGAAGAAGGGGCGCCGCTGAGTGATGGGTCCGTTTTCCGGGTTGGGGGGAGGCCTGATTTCGAGGAGCGGCATCTTCGAAAATGGAAAAATGGCCATTGACACTCCGGGGGCGCTCTTTACCATCCCCCACGCTCTGCGGAAAGCGGCCTTTCAATCTGCTTCAGACGGCATTCTTCGGAACTTTCTTAGGAAAGTTCGGGGGGCGCAGCTGAATCGGGTTTGGGTTGTTTCTCCAGGGGTGTTGTGTGACGGAATTTCACCGTTTCATGTAGTCCGCTCCATTGGGGCGCCCACGCGTGAAACGGTTTTTTGTCCCCTCATTCCGGCAGACTGCGTGCTCGTGTAGCTCAGTGGTAGAGCACTTCCTTGGTAAGGAAGAGGTCACGGGTTCAATCCCCGTCACGAGCTCCATCAGTTTTCGCCTGCGCGAATGCCTCTCTGCACCCTCCCAACCTGACATCAAACCAACCAACCACATCCTACCATGGCCAAGGACACCTTTCAGCGGAATAAACCCCACGTCAACGTCGGGACCATCGGTCACGTCGACCACGGCAAGACGACTCTGACTGCCGCCATCACCACGACTCTCGCCGAGAAGGGCTTTGCCCAAGCGAAGGGCTACGCGGACATTGACGCTGCCCCGGAAGAAAAAGCCCGCGGGATTACGATCAACACGGCGCACGTCGAGTACGAAACCGAAAACCGGCACTACGCGCACGTTGACTGTCCCGGACACGCGGACTACGTCAAAAACATGATCACCGGTGCCGCCCAGATGGACGGTGGGATCCTCGTGGTGTCCGCCGCGGACGGTCCGATGCCCCAGACTCGTGAGCACATCCTGCTCGCCCGTCAGGTTGGTGTTCCTGCGCTCGTCGTGTTCATGAACAAAGTGGACATGGTGGACGACCAAGAGCTTCTCGATCTCGTCGAGATGGAAATCCGCGACCTGCTCAACCAGTACGACTTCCCGGGTGATGAAATCCCCATCACGAAGGGTTCCGCGCTTAAGGCGCTCGAGGGCGACGCCACTCATAAGGCGAACATCCTCAAGCTGATGGAGAGCGTCGACACCTACATTCCGCTTCCGGAGCGCCCGATTGATCAACCGTTCCTGATGCCAGTTGAAGACGTGTTCGCGATCGAAGGTCGCGGAACCGTGGTGACTGGCCGTATTGAGCGTGGGATCATCAAGAAGATGGAAGAAGTCGAAATCATCGGCTTCAAGGACACGGTCAAGACGACTGTGACCGACATTGAAATGTTCCGCAAGCTTCTCGACGAAGGGCGTGCCGGCGACAACTGTGGTCTGCTGCTCCGCGGTGTGAAGAAGGACGACATTGAGCGTGGTCAGGTGCTCGCGAAGCCGGGTTCCGTGAAGCCGCACAGGCACTTCAAGGCTGAGGTCTATGTCCTCTCCAAGGAAGAAGGCGGCCGCCACACTCCGTTCTTCAACAACTATCGCCCGCAGTTCTACGTCCGGACGACGGACGTGACCGGCAGCATCAAGCTTCCGGAAGGCGTTGAAATGGTGATGCCTGGTGACAACATCCAGATGGAAGTCGAACTGATCACCCCGATCGCCCTCGAAAAGACGATGCGCTTCGCTATCCGCGAGGGTGGCCGTACGGTTGGCGCTGGTCGGGTCGGCGAAATCATCGCCTGATTCATCAAATCCGGGTAACCGGTCAGGGAAGCAGGGGGGCGGTACACGCCTCCCTGCTTTCCCCGTCTCACCCCGCTCCTTCTCAAGACGTTCCCCATGCGTCGAGAAGATGCCGGGATCAAAATAAAGACAATTATCCTGCAGCAGTGCGCTTGACAGGATGTAAGGCGGCGTCCACGCTGCC
Organism: Verrucomicrobiales bacterium; assembly: GCA_947462995.1. Taxonomy (GTDB): domain Bacteria; phylum Verrucomicrobiota; class Verrucomicrobiia; order Verrucomicrobiales; family V1-33; genus V1-33. Next base: position 15,382 of record CANHUG010000017.1, read on the forward strand.
ATCCCGCGAAAAGCGGAAAAATTTACGCGAGTAGCTCAATTGGTAGAGTAGCGGTCTCCAAAACCGTTGGTTGTGGGTTCGAGTCCCCCCTCGCGTGCCATTTTCATTCTCCCTGCTCTTTCCCCGGTCCCCTTTCTGAACCATGTTCGGCTCCATCCGCAAATTCTTTTCCGACGTCGGCCTCGAGCTGAAGAAAACCTCGTGGCCATGGGACGCGCGGGAAAAGGGATTCAAGAAGTTCAAGGAACTCACTGATTCCACTGTGGTTGTGATCGTGGCGGTTGTCCTGCTCGGCGCATGGGTTGCCTTCTGGGATTTCATCATGGCCTACGTCATGGGATTTTTCACCAAGGTCCTCTGAAGCACCCAATGGCCGAGCGCCTTACGGCGTGGGTCACTCACACCACTTTTTCAATCCGACTTTCTTCAATTCCTCATGGGTGCTATTCCTGACGCAAAAGACCAGTGGTTCGTCGTGCACGTCCTGTCCGGTCAGGAACAGAAGGTCAAGGACAATTTGAGCCGTCGGATGATCACGGAGGAGATGACCGATCTGGTTTATGAGGTGCTGCTGCCGATGGAGCGGGTTTCGGAGGTCAAGAAGGACACGAAGGGGAAGGGGCGCCGCAGTGAGAGCCGCCGGAAGTTTTTCCCGGGTTACCTGTTGATCAACATGCACATGCTCAATGAGCACGGTGGGATCGTGGATCGCAGTTGGTATTTCATCAAGGATACTCCGGGGGTGATCAATTTTGCCGGGACCCGCGACAAGCCGACGCCCATGCGGCCCAAGGAGGTTGAGCAGATGCTCAATCAGATCCGCGAAGCCACCGATCACGTGAAGCCGAAGATTTCCTTCGAGGTCGGGGATTCGGTCCGGGTCAATGACGGTCCGTTCGAAGCTCAGATCGGGCTTGTCGAGGAAATCGACCCGGAACGCGGCAAGCTGCGGGTATCGGTCAGTATTTTCGGCAGAGCGACACCTGTAGATCTCGAGTTCTGGCAGGTCGAGAAGGCGGAGGAGTCCTCCTGACACAGTGAACCATTTTCGCGGCCGCCGCCCGCCGTCCGCGAGGGAACTTCCTAAGGGCAAACTTCCAGTCTGATCCATCAATGGCCAAAGAAATCGTCAAAGTCATCAAGCTCCAGATTCCCGCCGGGGCGGCGAATCCGGCGCCCCCTGTCGGTCCGGCACTCGGCCAGGCGGGTGTTAACATCATGCAGTTCTGCAAGGAGTTCAATGCGAACACCCAGAAGCAGGCTGGCGATGTCCTCCCGGTCGTCATCACCGTCTACAAGGACAAATCGTTCACCTTCATCACCAAGCAGCCGCCCGCCGGCAACCTGCTGAAGAAGGCTGCGAACATTGCTTCCGGATCCAAGGTGCCACACAAGGAAAAGGTTGCCAAGCTGACCAAGGCGCAAGTCATGGCGGTCGCGAAGCAGAAGATGCCTGACCTCAACGCCAACAGTGATGAGGCGGCTTTCCGCATCATCGCCGGTACTGCCCGCCAGATGGGTATCGATATTGTCGAATAATCTCCCTTCCGGAGGCGGTGGCGGACGAGTTGTTCGACATTGCTCCGGGAACTGAACAACACCAACCGCAGGAGGAGACAGCAGAGAAATTTCCAGACTGGACAGCGACTTTACAGATGTCTGCCTCGGTCTATTGATTGCTCCGCTTCTCCGTCAACACTGCCACAAACCAATGCCCGCAACTAAACGCAGCAAACGCTACAAGGCCGCCGCCAAACTCGTGACGGAAGGCAAGACTCACCTCTTCGAGGAAGCCATGGAGGCGCTCAAGAAGTTCCCCGCCCCCAAGTTCGACCAATCGGTCACTATCTCGATGCACATGGGAGTTGATCCCAAGAAAGGCGATCAGATGATCCGTTCCACTTGCCCGCTGCCGCACGGTACTGGTAAGAAGGTGACGGTGCTGGTGTTTGCGAAGGGCAATGCTGCCGAGGCTGCGAAGGCCGCGGGTGCTGAGTTTGTGGGTTACGAAGACCTGATCAAGAAGGTAACGGAAGGCTTCCTCGACTTTGACGTCGCGATTGCCACGACCGAAGCGATGTCGGAAGTCCGGAAGCTCGGCCGTCAGCTCGGGCCTCGCGGTTTGATGCCGAACCCGAAGACGGGTACGGTGACTGACGATACTGCCGCTGCCGTGAAGGCGGTGAAGGCCGGTCGTGTTGACTTCAAGCTCGACAAGAATGGGAATATTTCCGTCCCTGTCGGCAAGGCGTCCTTTACCACCCAGCAGCTGGCTGAGAATGCCGAGGCTGTGATTGAGGCCGTTTACCGTGCCAAGCCGGCGACTGCGCGCGGCAAGTACATTGAAACCATCCACGTCACCGCGACGATGACGCCGTCGGTCAAGATCGACGCGGCGAAATACGCCCGCAACTGATCTCAGCCGCCAACTTCACCCTATTTTCAACGGATCATGAATCCTGACAAGAAACCCATCGTCGCCCAGCTGCTCCAGCGGCTTGAAACTGCGCCATTCCTCTTCCTCGTGGACTACACGGGGTTGACGATGAAGCAGTTCAACAACATCCGCAAGAACCTGCGCGAAGTGGAAGCCACCTTCCACGTCTCCAAGAACAGCTACATCAAGGCTGCCGGTGACGCCAAGAATTACCCTGTCGAACTCCAGAAGGATCTCGTCGGCCAGACCGCCATTGTCTTCGGACAGAAGGATGTCTGCGCCGCGGCGAAGGTCATTGCTGGTGCGCACAAGGAGTTCCAGCGCCCGGTGATCAAGAGTGGTGTCCTTGATGGCACGTTCCTCACAGCGGACGAAGTCAAGGGGCTTGCCGACGTCGGCAGCCGTGAGAACCTGCTCGCCAAGCTCCTCGGTGTCCTCAACGCTCCCGCCGCTTCCATCGCCCGTGCGATCGCCGCGAAGATCGAGAAGGACGGTGGTGGCCCGCCGGCCGCCGAAGAAGCTCCTGCGGAAACTGCCGCGTGAACCATTTCCGGACGTTTTCGCCCGGACTTCCAAACCCAGAACTAACAGACAGAAAAACCAACCCAGTTCCTCACCGGTGCAGCGGCCGCCGCACTCAATCATTCCGGGGCTCCGGAAAACGGTGATACTGACCCAAACCTATGGCAGACATTACTAAACTCGTCGACGACCTCTCCGCTCTCACCATCCTTGAGGCTTCCGAACTCGTGAAGACCCTTGAAGAAAAGTGGGGCGTCAGCGCCGCAGCGACGGCCGCACCGGCCGGTGGCGGCCCTGCAGCTCCCGTTGAAGAGAAGACGGAATTCGACGTGATTCTCGTTGAAGGCGGCGGCAACAAGATTGCCGTCATTAAGGAAGTCCGTGGTGCAGTGGCCGGTCTCGGTCTCGCTGAAGCCAAGGCTCTCGTTGAAGGCGCGCCGAAGGCCATCAAGTCGGGCATTCCGAAGGCTGAGGCCGAGGAAATCAAGAAGAAGCTTGAAGCCGCCGGTGCCAAGGTCGAGATCAAGTAATGATTTGACCCGAAACACACACCAGTTATTCAACCCGTTTCCGCGCTTCCCGGGTTTCCGGGAAGCGCGGGCCGGGCGTTTTCCGTTTTTTGTTTCCTGACTCCTTTTTGAGGAGTTGGGGAGCTAGAGACGGGAGTCAGCCACCTCCATAGGTCCGGAAGTTCCGGCCGCCCGATTTACCATACCCTTCGTGATTGAAGAAGGGGCCCTGTTCCCGCCGTGAGTTGTCCTGATTCAGGCCAGCCTTTCCGACCCCATCCCACACTTTCCACCGCACCCCGCCCATGTCAGACCGCCTCCATTTCGGCAAGCTTACGGAAGTCATTGATCCTCCCAACCTCATTGAGGTTCAGCTCAACAGCTACAAAGAGTTTCTGCAGAAGGAACTGGCGGCGTCTCGGCGCATCGTCGTTGGTCTGCAGAGTGTCTTCAAGGAAGTCTTCCCGATTGAGAGTTACGACAACAAGACTGTCCTCGACTTTGCGCACTATGAAGTGGGCGAACCCAAGCTGACTGCCCACCAGGCGCAGCGGGACGGGGAGACGTTTTCTGCTCCGCTCTACGTGACCTTCACTTTGAAGGACGAGACGGGAACGAAGGAGGAGAGGGTTTACATGGGTGAATTGCCCCTGATGACGGAGCGCGGTACGTTCGTCATCAACGGAGCCGAGCGGGTCGTGGTTTCCCAGTTGCACCGTTCGCCGGGCGTCTGTTTTGAGAAGAACCTTCACCTGAACGGGAAGGAATTGTTCGGATTCCGGATCATCCCGGACCGTGGTTCATGGCTGGAAGTGCAGTTCGACACGAACGACCTTCTGTACGTGTACCTTGACCGGCGCCGCCGCCGCCGCAAGTTCCTTGCGACCACATTCCTCCGTGCGATCGGCTATGGGACGGACGAGCAGATCATCCGCGAGTTCTATCAGATCGAAGACCTCAAGCTGAAGATGTCTCTGGATGAGGCGGAACTCAGCAATCGTGTGCTCATCGCGGACGTTGTTGACGGGGAGACGATCATTGCGAAGTCGTTCGAGCCACTGACTCCTGGGATGGTCCGTCAGTTGCTGGACCTCGGGCACAAGACGGTCAAGGTTATCTCGGTTTCCGCGGATGACCTTCTCCTGAAGTCCCTCAAGAAGGATCCGGCGCGCGATGAAGATGAAGCGCTCAAGGACATTTACCGCCGCCTCCGTCCTGGGGATCCTCCCACGGTGCCGAACGCCCGCGCGCTGCTGAAGCGTCTTTTCTTCGATCCGAAGAAGTATGACCTCACCCGCGTCGGCCGCTACAAGATCAATCAGAAGCTCGGCCTGAAGCAGTCTGACGACACGAGGATTCTGGTGGCGCAGGACTTCATTGCCGCGATCCGTTACCTGCTCAAGCTGCGCAGCGGTGAGGGGATTCTGGATGACATTGACCACTTGGGCAGCCGCCGTGTTCGGGCTGTCGGTGAGTTGCTCGCCAATCAGTGCCGCGTGGGCCTTTCCCGTACGGAACGTCTCGTGAAAGAGCGCATGACGCTCTTTGATGTCAACATGGAGGGCATGACGCCGGCCAAGCTGATCAATCCGAAGGCGCTGTCTGCCGTGGTGCGCGACTTCTTCGGACGCAGCCAGCTCAGTCAGTTCATGGACCAGACGAATCCGCTGGCGGAACTGACCCACAAGCGTCGTCTTTCCGCGCTCGGGCCTGGTGGTCTGAACCGCGACCGCGCCGGCTTCGAAGTCCGCGACGTTCACCAGTCCCACTACGGCCGGATCTGTCCGATTGAGACGCCGGAAGGTCCGAACATCGGTCTAATCAACTCGATGTCGACGTTCGCCCGGATCAACGAGTTTGGCTTCATCGAGACGCCCTACCGCAAGATTGTGAATGGGGTGGTGCACGACAAGATCGAGTACCTCACGGCGGACCAGGAAGAGGCCCACATGATTGCGCAGGCCAACAATCCGACGCTGGATGACGGCCACTTTGTGAACAAGCGGATCACGGTTCGTTTCCGCGGCGACTTCCTCGAGGTTGATCCGACCGAGGCGACGTACATGGACGTGAGTCCGAAGCAGCTCGTGTCGATTGCGGCCGGTCTGATTCCGTTCCTTGAGCATGACGATGCCAACCGTGCGCTGATGGGTTCTAACATGCAGCGCCAGGGCGTGCCTTTGCTGGTTCCGGAGGCTCCGATTGTGGGCACCGGTATGGAAGGCAAGGCGGCGCGGGATTCCAAGGCGGTCCTCGTGGCCGACAAGGACTGCAAGGGAGTGGTCGCTGCAGCTAGCGCCGAGGTCATCATTGTGACCAAGGACGGCAAGCTGCCCTGCACGGAGGCGGAGTTCCTCGCGGATCCGTTCTGCGTGAAGCACAACCCTGACAAAGGCATCTGGGTGATGCCGCTGCGTAAGTTCATGCGTTCCAACGCCGGGACGTGCATCAATCAGCGGCCGATCATCCGGAAGGGTGAGAAGGTGAAGCCCGGAGACGTGCTTGCCGACGGTCCCTGCACGCAGGGCGGCGAACTCGCCCTCGGTCGGAACGTGCTCGTGGCGTTCATGCCATGGAACGGTTATAACTTCGAGGACGCCATCACCATTTCCCAGAGGGTGGTGAAGGAGGACATCTACACGTCGATCCACATTGAGGAGTTCGAAGTCAGCGCCCGCGACACCAAGCTCGGCCCCGAGGAAATCACCCGGGACATTCCGAACGTCGGTGAAGAGGCGCTCAAGAACCTCGGTCAGGACGGTGTGGTCCGCATTGGTGCTGAAGTGAAGCCTGGCGACATTCTCGTTGGCAAGATCACGCCGAAGTCGGAAACCGAACTGGCGCCTGAAGAACGCCTGCTCCGAGCCATCTTCGGTGAGAAGGCCGCTGACGTTAAGGATACATCGCTGCGCGTTCCTTCGGGTTGCACGGGGATCGTCATGGATGTCCGCGTTTCCTCACGGAATCAGAATGCTCGCGAGAAGCTCTCCGCTGCCGACAGCAAGAAGCAGCTCAAGCAGATTGAAGAGGAGTTCAAAGCCAAGCACCTTGAACTGGTCAATCAGCTCACGGACCGCCTTGCGGACATCCTCCTCAACGAGAAGAGCCCGCTGGATGTCGTCAATGCTCAGACCGGAGAGATTCTGATCCCGGCGAACAAGAAGATCACCAAGGCGCTCCTCGCCAAGGTGGCTGAGGCTCACGACCACATCGACATGGACGCGAGCCCGATCCGTAACAAGATCTTCGACATCATCGCCGGGCTCGAACAGAAGTTCGCGGAACTGGAAGAAGAGCGCGAAGCGGCTCTCGATAAAGTTGAAACCGGTGACGAACCGGACAGCGGCATCGTGAAGCAGGTGAAGGTCTACATTGCGTCGAAGCGGAAACTTTCCGTGGGTGACAAGATGGCTGGCCGCCACGGGAACAAGGGGGTCGTCGCCAAGATCGTTCCGGAAGAGGACATGCCGTTCCTCGAAGACGGACGTCCGGTGGACATCGTTCTGAATCCGCTCGGCGTGCCTTCCCGGATGAACGTCGGTCAGGTTCTTGAGACGCACCTTGGGGTCGCGGCGCGGGCGCTTGGGATGACCATTGCGACTCCGGTGTTCGACGGGATTCCCGAGGAGAAGATCATGGGGTATCTCAAGGAAGCCCGTGACACCACGGAGCACTCCTGGATCGGCCTCAACGGCAAGTCCCGTCTCTTCGACGGACGTACTGGTGATCCATTCCACCAGGAAGTCGTTGTCGGGGTCATCTACATGATGAAGCTGGGTCACCTTGTTGCTGACAAGATTCACGCCCGGGCGGTTGGTCCGTACAGCCTCGTCACCCAGCAGCCGCTTGGTGGTAAAGCCCAGTATGGTGGCCAGCGCTTCGGTGAAATGGAAGTCTGGGCCCTTGAGGCCTACGGTGCCGCCTACACGCTGCAGGAACTCCTCACGGTCAAATCGGACGACGTCCAGGGCCGTACGAGGATCTACGAAGCGATCGTCAAGGGGGACAACACGCTCGAGGCCGGCACGCCGGAATCGTTCAACGTCCTCATCAAGGAAATGCAGTCGCTGGGCCTCGACGTCAAAGTCGGGAACTCCAAGGCCGGTCCGGACGGGCAGGGGCTTGGTATCCTGAGCGCCTGACGGTTATTCCGCGGGCCGGTGTGCGTTGCACCGGCCCGCAACTCCTCACCTTTTCACTTCACTAACTTTACTTTTTCCCATTCATGAGCGTCGAAACCCAGCTTCGAGAACTCTTTGGCGGAGACACCCGCCCACAGGGATTTGACCACGTTGCGATCACGGTCGCCGCTCCGGACACCATCCGGAGCTGGAGCCGCGGCGAGGTCAAGAACCCGGAAACCATCAACTACCGCACATTCAAGCCCGAGAAGGGCGGCCTGTTCTGCGAGCGGATCTTCGGACCGACGCGCGACTGGGAATGTTCCTGCGGCAAGTACAAGCGCATCAAGCACAAGGGCGTGGTCTGTGACCGCTGCGGTGTTGAAGTGACGCTTAGCCGCGTGCGCCGCGAGCGCATGGGCCACATTGAACTGGCCGTGCCAGTGAGCCACATCTGGTTCTACAAGTGCATGCCGAGCCGCCTCGGTCTGATGCTGGACATGACGGCCCGGCAGTTGGAACGGGTGATCTATTATGAAGATTACATCGTCATTGACCCGCTGAACACGCCGTTCACGCGTGGGCAGTTGCTGACGGAAGTCGAGTTCCGCGAAGCCGAGGAGCAGTACGGGGAAGACAGCTTCCGCTACGGGATGGGTGCTGCTGCGGTGCAGGACCTGCTGGCCGGTGTCAATCTGCCGGAACTGGTGATCGAACTTCAGGACGCGATGACGAAGACGCGTTCGAAGCAGACGCGGAAGAAGCTCGCGAAGCGTCTGAAGCTTGCGCAGGGTTTCCATTCATCGCGTTCCCGTCCGGAATGGATGGTTCTGGATGTGCTCCCGGTGATTCCTCCGGACCTTCGTCCGCTGGTGCCGCTTGAAGGTGGACGCTTTGCCACGTCCGACCTCAACGACCTCTATCGCCGCGTCATCAACCGGAATAATCGGCTCAAGAACCTGCTCCAGCTCAAGACGCCGGACGTCATCATCCGGAACGAGAAGCGGATGCTTCAGGAAGCGGTGGATGCCCTGTTCGACAACGGTCGTCACGGCCGCGCCGTCACCGGAGCGGGCAACCGTCCGCTGAAGTCGCTGTCCGACATGCTCAAAGGCAAGGGCGGGCGTTTCCGTCAGAACCTTCTCGGCAAGCGGGTCGACTACTCCGGCCGTTCCGTTATCGTCATCGGGCCTGAACTGAAGCTCAA
>CANHUG010000018.1 GCA_947462995.1 Verrucomicrobiales bacterium
GCGATGGGCGGGGGGCGTTTGTATGTCTGCGACACGAACAACGGGGTGGTGGCCTATAACATTGTGGTGACGCCGGATGCGGTGGTTCCGACACTTGGGGCGAGTCCGGCGAGTCGTGCGGTGTTTGAGCGTGGATTGACGACGTTCACGGCGACGGTGACCGGGGGGACGCCGCCACTGAGTTACAAGTGGTACAAGGATGACGTGGCGCTGACTGGGGTGGGGAGTGAACAACCATCGCTTACGGTGAATCCGGTGACGGCGACGAGTGTGGGGGCATACAAGTGTGTGGTTTCGAATGTTGCGGGATCGGTGGAGACGACGCCGGCGAATCTGACGGTGACGCCGAGTGTGGACAGCGGGGCATTGACGAAGGTGTGGAGCCTGTTGCCGGGGACGCGCGCCTACCTCGGGGTGGACGACACGAACCGGGGGATGGATTATGCGGCGGCGAGCAACCGGTTGTATCTGGCGGTGCGGACGCCGTCGGTGGGGATCCGGGTGTTGTCAGGGGTGGATGGGGCGGAGATCGGGAGTCTGGATATGACGGGAGTGAGTGGCGGGTTGTTTGCGATCAACATGGTGGCGGTGGCTGACGACGGGAAGATTTACGCGTGCAACCTGACGGATGGGACGACGCCGTTCCGGGTGTATCAGTGGGCGGATGATCAACCGGGAACGGTGCCGGTGGTGGTGTTTGAGGGGAGTGCGGTACCTGGGCGGATGGGGGACTCGCTGGACGTGCGTGGGTCGGGGAACGGGACTCAGATTCTGGCGGGGGCGCGGAGTGCGCCGTCGTTTGCGGTTTTTGAGTTCAGTGAGGCGCTGCAGGCGTTTGAGCCGAGGGCGTTCACGCTGGCGGAGCTAGCGCCGACGGCGCCGGCGTTCGGGTTGTGTGCGGTGTTTGGGGCAGGGAATACGGTGTGGGGCAAGTCTGGGGGGCAGCCGCTGGTGTGTGCGTCGTTTGATGTGGCGACATTGACGGCGGCGCAGGTGGGGACGTATGACGGGACGGTGGTTGCGTCGAATATAGGGGTGGTTGCGGTTGATCCGGCGGCTGGGTTGCTCGGGGCGTTCCAGAATGACAATTCGGACAATGTGCGGCTGTATGGGACGGATGTGCCGTTTGTGGTGGCACCGCCGGCTGGGTTCACGCTGCTGGACATGGAATTTGCGCCGACGGATAACGGGAACGGGAATGGGACGGGGAGTGTGGTGATTGCGGGGAACCGGATGTTTGCGTTGAATACGAACAATGGATTGATGGCCCTGACGATCAGCAAGCCGGTGGCGGAAGTGCCGCCGACGATCGGGGCGGTGACGTATGATGCAGCGGCTGGTACGGTGACGTTCGCGCTGACGGGTACGGTTGGGCGGACGTATGCGATTGAGAGTGCGGCCGAGCTTGTGGTGGCGCCTTGGACGGCGGATGGGACGGTGACATTGACGACGGCGACGCAGGTGGTGACGCGTCCGGCGAGCGGGCCGCGTCGGTTTTACCGGGCGCGGGCGGTGCCCTGAGAGGGCTGGAGAGGTAGGGGAGGGGTTGGGAGGATGGGATATTGGCGAAGGCTGTGGGGCGTTGGCGCGCGTAGGCTGTGGACATGTCTTCCGTCCCTACTGCGATTCACTGGTTCCGGCGCGATCTGCGTCTGAGTGACAATACTGCACTGCACCGCGCGGTCTCCGAGGCGGAGACGGTGGTGCCGGTGTATATTGCGAGTGCTTGGCGAGGGCGACATGGTTGGACGGGACCTGCGAGACAGGAGTTTCTGTGTGGTTGCTTGCGTTCGCTGGAGGCCAACGTGGCGGCGGTGGGGGGCGTGTTGGTGTTTCGGCAGGGAGATCCGGTGACTGAGTTGGAACGGCTTTTGGAGGAGACGGGGGCGGGGGCTGTGTACACGAACCGCGATCCGGATCCACATGGGGGCAAAGTGGAGGGATTGGTGGCGGCGATGTGCCGGGCGAGGGGCGTGAGTTTTCACGTCTGCAAGGACGCGGCGCTCCATGAGCGCGATGAGGTGATGACGGGGAGCGGAGGGTCGTTCCGGGTGTTCACGCCGTACAACCGGGCGTGGCTGAAGCAACCGAAGGTGCCGGTGCTGCCAGCGGTGAAGCGGTTGGGGGCGGTTCCGGGGCTGAAGTCGCTGCCGTGTCCGACGCTGGAGACGTGGGGGTTGGCGGCGGCAGGGGTGAGATTGCCCGAGGCTGGGGAGCGAGCGGCCCGGGAGCGTTTACGGCGCGCGGTGATGGAGGTTCTGCCGCATTACAGTGAGCGGAGGGACACGCCGGACGGGCAGACGACGTCGCGGTTGTCGCAGGATCTGCGGTTTGGGACGGTATCGATCCGCGAGATTTACCATCGGGCGGTTGGGTCGTGTGAGGGAGCGGAGGCTGGGCACCGTGAGAGTGTGCAGAAGTGGGTCGCAGAATTGGCGTGGCGGGAATTCTACATGCAGGTGCTGTGGCATTTTCCGGAGGTGCTGGAGCATGAGTTTGATGCGAAGTTCCGCGGCTTGCCATGGGAGTGGGACGAAGGGAAATTTGCGCGGTGGAAGGAGGGGACGACGGGGTTTCCGATTGTGGACGCGGGGATGAGGGAATTGTCGGCGACTGGATTCATGCACAACCGGGTGCGGATGATCACGGCGATGTTTCTGACGAAGGATCTGCATCTGGACTGGCGGATGGGAGAGAGGTATTTCATGCAGGTGCTGGCCGATGGGGAGATTGCGAGTAACAACGGCGGCTGGCAGTGGAGTGCGGGGACCGGAGCGGATGCGGCTCCTTATTTTCGGATTCAGAATCCGTGGACGCAGGCGAAGCGGTTTGATCCGGAGGGACGGTATATCCGGCGTTGGGTGCCGGAATTGAGGGATGCGCCCTCAGCGAGTCTGTTTGCACCGCCTGAGGCGAGTGGGTTATTCGGGTCGAGGTATCCGCGGCCGATGGTTGATCACGCGGTGGAGCGGGACCGGACGCTGGCGATTTTTCAGAGGCACAAGGAGGAAACGGGGCGGGTTTTGTGAGACGCTGCGGCGCGAAATTTTTCGTGGAATGAGCAAAAAGTGCATTTCATCCCTTGCCAAGCAGGCTCGCTGTGCTAAACCGCACCTCCTTCTCCGCCCGGACCTGTTCAGGACCGGCGGGAATGACCGTCTCCGGCGACTGGCTATCGAGTTGCTGCGGTGGTTTTCCCTGGTGAAGGTTTCCGTATCTCTCTTTCCTAGATTCCTCCCATGAAAGTCCGTACTTCTGTCAAGAAACTCTGCGAATCCTGCCGCGTGATCCGCCGGGAGGGTGTGGTGCGCATTATTTGCAAGAATCCCCGTCATAAACAGCGTCAGGGCTGATCCAATCATTTCACGAATTTTCCACCATGGCACGACTCCTCGGCGTTGATATCCCTAATGAGAAGCGCATTGAAGCTTCTCTTCCTTACATTTACGGCATTGGTCCGGCGCTTGCCCGCAAGGTGCTTGAGCAGGCCAACATCAATCCCGACACCCGGACGGGTGAGCTTTCCACCGAGCAGGTTGGGGCGATTGTCTCGGTGATTCAGGCGAACAACATCGTCATTGAGGGCGATCTTCGTCGGGATATTCAAATCAATTTGAAGCGGCTGCAGCAGATCAACTGCTACCGTGGACTCCGTCACCGCAAGGGCCTTCCGGTCCGCGGTCAGCGCACCAAGACCAATGCCCGTTCCCGGAAGGGTCCGCGTCGTACGGTCGGGGTGCAGCGTTCCAAGAAGTAATCCAACACGCAGCCCTCACTGAATTTTCCCATGGCAGAAGAGCAACAGAAGCCCGCCGCACCGGTCGCACCGGCGGCACCGATTCACGAAGCACCCAAGGATGCCGCAGCGCTCCTGATGGACCCGAACGAGGGCATCAAGATCGTCAAGGCGAAGGGTTCGAAGAACATTTCGATTGGAGTGGTGCACGTGCTGGCCACGTTCAACAACACGATTGTCAGTGTGACAGACGCCCGCGGCAACGTGATTGGGTGGTCGAGCGCTGGCAAGATGGGCTTTAAGGGCAGCCGGAAGAGCACTGCGTATGCGGCGCAGTTGGTGTCGCAGGATGCCTGCCGTCAGGCAATGGGCCATGGACTTCGCGAGGCTGAAGTGCGTGTGAAGGGTCCGGGTGCTGGCCGTGAATCTGCGGTTCGCGCGATTGCGACGCTGGGACTTGAGGTTTCGACGATCAAGGATGTGACGCCGGTGCCGCACAATGGCTGCCGTCCTCCGAAGGCCCGCCGCGTCTGAGCCTGACAATAACAATTTCAACAGGAAACAATCATGGCTCGTTACACAGGACCTAAGGACAAGATCAGCCGCCGTTTTGGCACCCCAATTTTCGGGCCTTCCAAGGCTCTTGAGCGCCGCGCATTTGCGCCGGGGCAGCATGGGGCGCGGAGTGGCCGCAAGAAGCTTTCTGACTATGCGATCGCTTTGGGCGAGAAGCAGAAGCTGCGTTATCAGTACGGGATGCTTGAGAAGCAATTCCGCAAGTTCTTTGAAGAAGCATCCCGCCGTCGTGGTGTGACGGGTGAGATTCTCCTGCAGATGCTTGAGTGCCGTCTGGACAATGTGGTTTATCGCCTTGGCCTTGCGCCTTCACGGAATGCGGCTCGTCAGTATGTGAGCCACGGTCATGTGACTGTGAACGGCAAGAAGGTGAACGTCGCGTCTTACCAGTGCAAGCAAGGTGAAGTGATTGCGATGAAGCCGGGTGCCCGGGCTCAGCAGATGGGACTTCGTTCCTTGGACATCACGCAAGCGATCGTGGTTCCTGACTGGCTTTCCCAGGATCGGGACAAACTGTCGGGCACCGTGAATCGGCTTCCGAGCCGTGAGGAAATCGACCCGATTGTGAACGAGCAGTTGATCGTTGAGTTGTACTCACGCTGATCGACGGTTCCAGACAGATTTTGCGGACGGCACCTAGGCGACTGGGTGCCGTTTCGTTTTTTGGCGAGGGGTGCTTGGGTGTTCGAAGGTTGAATTTGGTGGGCTGCGGATAGAAAGATTGGTCAGACCTCTTTGGATTCAGCAAAGTGGCCGCTGGGTCTGACCGGGTCGATGAGTCAGAGTGCACCACCGAGGATGGCAAAGTGACCGCCGGGTTCTGGAGTTTGAGCTCCGTGCATGCCGGGCGAGTGAGGATTGGACAGACCTCTGAGCGTGCTGCGGGTCAAATCCAGCCGATCACCCCGCTTATCTTAGCGCCATTCTGGATTGACCTCGGGAGGCTGAGGATGTGCTCTCGGCAATGAGACAGACCTCTACGGGGCACGCTGGAGGTGGGTGGTGCTGGAGGCGCAGAGGGCAGTAATGAGACAGACCTCTAGGGAGGAGGGACTGGCAGGGGAATGGGAGGCAGGGGAATGGGAGGCAGGGGAATGGGAGGCAGGGGAATGGGAGGCAGGGGAATGGGAGGCAGGGGAATGACGCCAATGTCGAGGTGGTGATTGGACAACCTGAACGGCGCTCCGGGGGTAAAGCGCCGCTAATGGACAGACCTCTGGAGGTGGGTGCGGGCTGATCACGTGGCAGATGCAGGGCGGGGCCGCCGGTGCGGTTGACTGAGTGGGCAGGATGAAGGAGCGGGAGGGTGATTGATGTCGCGACGGTCTGGTGTTTTTGCGTTTGTGGGATGTTTTCTGGCGGTTGCCGGGTTTCAGTGGCTTGGGCTGTTCTGGTCATTTGCTGATTTTCATCCGGGAGGAGATGTGGATGTGGATCCTGTGCTGGCTCGGCGGGCTGAGCTTGGGGCGGCGATGCATGGAGTTTTCCGGGTGCCGCTGGAGTGGATGCGGTCGGCGGTGGTGCGGTTGCCGGGAGGAAGCGAATTCGTTGGGACTTCGGGCTACGCCACACTCAATGGGTGGGTGCATTGGCTGGTATTACCGGTGATCTACGGCATGATGCTTTGGAGCATCTTGCGTCTGTTGATCAGATTTTTCTCCAGGAGGGAGAGTGGCGCGGCTTGATGGATGAGTCGCGGCGGGGGGTGATCAGGCCGGGTGGCGGGATTGGAGCCAGGAGTGGGCGATGGGGATGGAGGGGGCGCGGAAGGTGGGGGAGGAGGTATCCGGGCGGGAGTTGGTGATGCGGATGGAGGTGCCGATGAGGCCGTTGCGGGCCATTTCGATGTCGCGGTCGGCGTCGCCGATGAGGGTGGAGGTGGTTGGGTTGATGGAGTGATCGCGGCAGGCGATTTCGATCATTTCCGGGGAGGGTTTGCGGCAGGAGCAGGTGCCTGCGAGGTGGGTGCAGGCGTAGATGGCGTCGAAGGGGGCGGCATGCTGGCGGAGTGCGGCTTGCATGTCGTGGTGGATGGCGTCGAGGTCGGCGAGGGACATGAGGCCTTTGGCGACGCCCTGCTGATTGGTGACGAGGATGCGTTTCCAGCCCATTTGGGCGGCCCAGCGCATGAGGTCGAATAGTCCGTCGGTGAAGTGGAAGTCTGCTGGGCGGAGGACGTAGCCGTCGCCGGGGCAGGTATTGACGACTCCGTCGCGGTCGAGGAAGAGAGCCGTGGAGAGGGCGGGCATGGGGCTGGGTCAGCAGCAGTGGGTGTGGCCGGATTGTTCGCGGCCGGTGTGGCAGTCCGGGCAGATGCCGAAGAATTCGAGTTCGTGGTAGATGTGGTGGAAGCCGGAGGCTTTCTCGAGTTTGCGTTCGAGGGTGTGGACTGGGCAGGCCATGTCGACTTCGGAGATGCGGCCGCACTGGGTGCAGACGAGGTAATCGTGGTGGCGGTTGGGGAGGACGAGGATGAAGTAGGTGGAGCGGTCGTGGAGGCCGAGGCGGCGGACGACGCCGTGGGTTTCCAGCTTCATGAGGAGCCGGTAGACGGTGGCGGGGTCGCAGTTTTCTGAGAGTCTTGGGGACTGGCTGAGGTCTGCGATGGTGGCGGGTTTGTCGCGGACGGCCATTTCCTCGATGAGGAGGTCGAGGGCGCGGGTGCGCCGGAGCCCGCGGTTCCGGAGCCGGTCGGCGATGTCACCGGAGAGGGAATCGAGGTCCGAGTGGGAGAGCATCCTTGTGTGGATGAGAGGGGTGGGGCGTCAGTGGAGTTCTGGCGGGACGATGTCGACGAGTTTTTTGATGGCGTCGGCGGAGTTTTTGTCGGCGACGAGGATAGCGTCTTCGGTTTCGACGACGATGAGGTCTTTGACGCCGAGGAGGGCGATGCGTTTACCGGAGGTATTGAAGACGATGTTTCCGGAGGAATCGATTTGGGAGAGGGGAGCGTTGGCTGCGTTGAGGCCTTCGTCTGCGGGGAGGTATTTGCCGACGGAGATCCATGAGCCGACGTCGTCCCAGTCGAAGGTGGCTTCGACATTGAGGACGCGGTTGGCTTTTTCCATGAGGGCGTAGTCGATGGAGATTTTGGGGAGGGATCCGAACTGGCTGGCGAGGGTGGCTTTGAGGTCGCGGGAGTGGCTGACTTCGGAGATGAATCTGGCGAGTTCCGGGCAGTGCTGGGAGAGTTCTGCGATGACGGCGGGGACGCTCCAGATGAACATGCCTGCGTTCCATGAGAAGGAGCCGGCGCGGAGGAATTCTTCGGCGAGGTCTGGGTTGGGTTTTTCGCGGAAGCGCTGGACCTCGTAGACTGCAGGGGAGTGGTCGAGGCCGGAGATGAAGGCGCGGCGGCCGCGTTCGATGTAGCCGTAGGATGGGCAGGCCCATGTGGGGCGGATGCCGATGGTGACGATGGCTTTGGTGCGGGCGGCGACTTCTGCTGCGCCTTTGAGGCATTCGGAGAAGGCGGCGTGGTCTTTGATGAGTTGGTCTGCTGGGAGGACCATCATGACGGCGTCCGGGCAGCGGGAGGCGACCCAGCCGATGCCGAGGGCGATGGCTGGGGCGGTGTCGCGTTTAGCGGGTTCTGCGATGATGTTGTCGGCTGGGATGCGGTCGCCGAGAAGCATGCGGACGGAGATGGCCTGTTCCTCGTTGGTGAGGATGAGGATGTTTTCGGGTCGGACGATGCCCTCGAGGCGCTGGACGGCCTGTTCGAGGAGCGTGTCGTTTCCGAAGAGTTTGAGGAGTTGTTTGGGGCGGGAGTCGCGGCTGAGCGGCCAGAAACGGCGGCCGCTTCCGCCTGCGAGAATAACAGCGTAGGTTTCGGGCATAGTAGCGTGGGATAAATGGGACCCTGATCACTGGCTGAAGGGGCAGGGAACGCAACCCTGAATGCGGCGTGGCTGGAGGGGCAAGTGAGGGGGTGGAGAATGCGTGGGAACGGGTTTGACCGCGAGGGGTGAGGGAGTTAGTGGGGTGGGTCGGCACGGGGCCAGAGTGGTCTGTGCGGCGCTAACTGAATCCATCTAGAAAGCAACCATATGAACGCGATTGAACTACTTGGCACCCTGCTTGGCGGGGCTGGTGGCGGACAGGGCAGCAAGATTCTGCAGGACATTCTGGGTGGCGGGGCGGCGGGCGAGCCTGAGGCTGAGCAACCGAAGGTGCAGCGTGCGCCGGCGCCGCAGCCGCCGACGGCTCAACGGCCGACGGCGACGGTGGTGCGTGGGGAGGAGCCGGAGATTTTCAAGCCGAAGGCAGCGGAACCGCCGATGGACGAGCAGGCGAAGGTGCTGGTTCGGGCGATGCTGAATGCGACGCGGGCGGACGGGCGGATGGACCGGGATGAGGAGCAGCGGATTCTGAAGTTGCTGGGTCAGCCGACGACGGTGGTGGTGGAGTTCATCCGTGGGGAGTTTGAGAAGCCTGCGGTGCCGGTGAGGGATTTTGCGTGGTCGGTGCCGCTGGGGCTGGAGGAGAAGGCGTATGCGGTTTCGGTGGGGGCGATCCTGCTGGATGACCGGACGGAGAGTGAGTATTTGAAGGAATTGTCGCACGGGTTGCGGCTGTCGGGGGAGACGTGCGTGGCGATTCACCGGCGGTATGGAGCGCCGGTGATTCACTGAGGGTGGGGTGGCAGGCCGGGACGGGTCCTAGTGCAGCCCGTCTTACAGATGGTATCTTCTGATTTTTGGAAAAAAAAGGATTCAGCCACCCTGCGGAGGGAAGGGGACGGGTCTTTCTCCCGATTCCTGTGTTGCTCGTCGGTTGCGAATCCTGATTCGCGCCCTCCTCGCGCCTAGGACTCGAAAAAAATCCCGCGTTCATAAGACACCATCTGTAAGACGGACTACACTAGGTAACTGTTTTGTGAGTGGCGCGGCTTCGACTGAGACTTTGGCGAAGAGGTCACAGGCGGGACGCCCGTGCCACTTTGGCTGGTGGGGCTGGTTTGATGAACTGAGGCATTGAGGTCACAGGCGGGACGCCTGTGACCTCTTTGCGTGTTAGGGGGGCTCAGACGAGGCCTTGGGCGAGCATGGCGTCGGCGACTTTGAGGAAGCCGGCGATGTTAGCGCCGTCGGAGTAGCTGACGGAGCCGTCTGGGCGTGTGCCGTGGTGGAGGCAGGCGGCGTGGATGGATTGCATGATGGCGTGGAGGCGGGCGTCGACTTCGTCGCGGGGCCATGAGAGTCGGAGGGCGTTCTGGCTCATTTCGAGGCCTGAGGTGGCGACGCCGCCGGCGTTACTGGCTTTGCCTGGGGCGTAGAGGACGCGGGCGGCGGTGAAGGCGTGGACGGCGTCGGGGGTGCAGGGCATGTTGGCGCCTTCAGCGACGCAGAGGACGCCATTGCGGATGAGGGTGGCGGCGTCGGCGGCGGAGAGTTCGTTCTGGGTGGCGCAGGGGAGGGCGACGTCTGCAGGGAGGGACCATGGGTTGGCATTGGCGAGGAAGCGAGCGCCAGCGCGGGAGGCGAAGTCGCTGATGCGGCCGGCGTCGTGGTTTTTGATTTCCATGAGGAGGGCGAGGGAGTCCGGGGAGAAGCCTGAGTCGAGGAAGGCGGTGCCGCCGGAGTCGGAGACGGAGATGACGCGGGCGCCGAGTGACATGGCTTTGCTGATGGCGTGCTGGGCGACATTGCCTGCTCCGGAGACGGAGACGCGGAGGCCTTCGAGGGATTTGCCGGCGTGCTGGAGCATGGCTGCGGCGAAGTAGACGAGGCCGAAGCCAGTGGCTTCGGGGCGGATGAGGGAGCCGCCGAAGCTGAGGCCTTTGCCTGTGAAGACGGAGTCGGCGCGGTTGGAGAGTTTTTTGTGCATGCCGGCCATGAAGCCGACCTCGCGAGCGCCGACGCCGATATCGCCGGCGGGGACATCGGTATCGGAGCCGACGTGGCGGAAGAGTTCGGAGGTGAAGGCTTGGCAGAAGCGCATGATTTCTGCGCGGGAGCGGCCTTTGGGGTTGAAGTCCGAGCCGCCTTTGCCGCCGCCCATGGGGAGGGTGGTGAGGGCGTTTTTGAAGGTTTGTTCGAAGGCGAGGAATTTGAGGATGGAGAGGTTTACGGAGGGGTGGAAGCGGATGCCGCCCTTGTAGGGGCCGATGGCCATGCTGTGCTGGATGCGGTAGCCGCGGTTGACGTGGACCTTGCCGGAGTCGTCGGACCATGTGACGCGGAAGCTGATGGAGCGATCGGGTTCGACGAGCCGTTCGAGGAGGCCCTCGTCGAGATACTGGGGATTGGCGGCGAGGAAGGGCCAGAGGGAGTCGACGACTTCGGTAACGGCCTGGAGGAATTCCGGTTCGCCGGGGTTACGGGAGGCGACGTGGCGGAGGAAGGAAGCGGCATCTGGTGATGGCATGATGCAGGAACGCTTCCGGCGGGTTACGCGGTTGCGTGAGAGCCGTGGGAAATGTGAGGGAGGGTCAGGGTCTGACGGAGGCGGAGCCGTTGAAGTAGGCTTGGTATTTGGGGAAGCTCCAGACGGCGATTTCGCGGCCGACTTTGAGGCCGATGTCGTTGTCGATGGGGATGTGGTAGCCGCCGAGGGCGCGGGAGAGGGCGGCCATTTCTGCGGTGCTGCTCCATGTGGGGAGGTCGAGCGTGATGAGGTCGCCGGGATTTTTCTCGGTGAGTTCGCAATGGCGGCGGCGTTCGGCGAAGCCGTAGGTGTCGGAGCCAGTGAAGAGTTCCATGATTTTGGCGCAGGCACCGCTGACGGTGGCGTGGCCGCTGGTGTAGCCTGGGAATGGGGGAGTGACGAAGGAGGGAGGGGAGTAGGGGTGCCAGTCTTGGCCTTTCATTTCGCGGGTGCCTCCGTTGGGTCCGGCCCAGCCGGTGATGGGCTGGTCCTTGTAGAAGTGGTGAATGAGCGTCCAGGGGCGTGAGGAATCGTAGACCCGTTTGGTTTCCCAGCAGGAGATGAAGGCGTCGAAGGCGGCGTTGGCGATGCAGAAGTAGAGTTGGACGTCTTTGTCGAGATTGTGGTGGTCGCGGCGGGAGACATCCTGGGCGAAGCGGAGCCAGTGGCCGCTTTGGCCTGTGGAGCGCGGGCCGTCGCGCATGAATTCGACGATGGCCTTCTGGCGGTGGTCGAGTTGGCGGTTGTAGGCGAGGACGGCGTCGGTTTGTTTTCTGAGTTCTTCCGGGGTGGTGGTGGTTTTGGGTGGGGGAGGCGGGCGGAACTGGGAGCTGGACTCGAGGGCGAATGGTTTGACGCGGTACCAGTGCGGGGTGAGGAAGCCAGGGGTGATGGAGGATCCGTCGGGTTTGGTGAAGGTGATGGGTTGCCAGCGGTCCGGGTCGATGATGCGGTCTGGGGGGTTGATGGGCTGGTAGAACGTGAAGTCGCTGTAGGGTTGGCCATTGGAGCCGGCTTCTGAGCCGTCCTGATTTGAGCCGTCGCGGCGGCGGAAATCGATGACGGCGTTGGCGGCGCGGAGGCCGATTTCCGGGGGGGAGTCGGCGGAGGGAGTGGTGGGAGGGTTAGGGTTGAAGCCGAGACGGACCATTTCGGCGTCGAGGAATGCTTTGGATTCCGGGTAGACGAAGGAGAGGGCGCGGTGGGAGGCGGCGCTGATGGCGGCTTCTTTATTGGCGGGGGTATGGGCAGCGGCGGGCTGGCGGAGGGAGTTACCGAGGCGTGTGCCGACGGCGGTGGGGTCGTAGGCGGCCCATGCGTCGTAGACGGCGGTGGCCCAGATGGCCATCTGGCGGGAGAGGATGGTGGGGCGGGCGCCGGAGCGGTCGACGTCGCGTGCGGCGGCTTCCTGGCAGATGTCGAGCCACTGGTAGGCGAGAGAGACCGAGGATTTGTCGGCGACGGGGAGGAATTTGTGGAGCGGGCGGCCCTCGTCGGCGTCCGGGTCGGCGGCTTGGGAAGGAGGAGCGGCGAGGGCGGCGAGGGAGACGAGGAGGGCGAGCGGGCGAATTAAAGTCATGTGAAGGCGCGGGGCGGATTCACGGCATAGACTGGGGGAAAGAGCGGACGACGCGGTAGTACTTTTTCGCGGGGGCTGGGTTGGTGTCGGTGTAAGTGCCCATGGTGTCGTAGGTGCGGGTGAGGGAGGAGAGATCGGACCATGAGGCGAGGTCGGGGCTGGCCTGGATTTTGTACCATGCGCCGCGGAGACAGTTCCATGTGAGGAGGACGGTGCCAGGGGAGTAGGTGAGTTGTGGGGTGATGGGGCCCTGGGCGATGGTGCCGGACCAGTATTGTTCGGCGAGGGTGAAGGCGGATTTTCCGGCGAGGGAACCGGTGTGGCGGCCGTGGAAGTCGTCTTCGAAGGGGTGGATGCCGCCCCAGCGGCGGGACTGGCCGGCCTGGTCGGCGGCGTCGTAGTAGGTGCACCATTGGAGTTCGACGTTGGTGGAGGGGCCGAGGTCGATCTGCATGGAGTCGGCGGGGACGATGTAGCGTCCGAAGCCGCCTGGGAAGTAGGGGCTGCCGGTGAGGAGGACGAGGGCTTCTGCGGCGGCGCGGGAGAAGGTGCTGTGGCCGGAGATGTAGCCAGGGAAGGCTGGGGTGTTGAAGGTTTTGCGTTGGAAGGGGAGCCAGTCGCGGCCGAGCATCCAGCGGACGGAGCTGAGGTTGGTGGCGATGGCAGGGGCGGGGGCGTTGTTGGGGTGTTCGCCGGGCCATGAGAAGATGGCTATCTGGCCTGTGAAGAAGCTGCCGGGGAGGTAGGTATTGAAGCGGACGTCCCAGATTTGCTCGTGTTTGCCGCCTGGGGCGGTGGAGGTGTCGGTGATGAGTTCGGAGACGCCGGGTTCGAGGGGGAGCCCCTGGGGGTGATAGGAGGGGAGGTTGGGATTGCTGGACTGGCCGAGGGAGGCCATGTAGCGGATCATGGTGATGGGTCGGGGGCCTGAGTAGTAGCGTTTGAGGGCCCATGCGGCGCAGGCGGCGTCGTGGGTGGCGGCGGAGAGGGAGAAGTACATTTTGACGTCCCATTCGAGGTCATCGAGGACTGGGCCGGTGCCGTGGAGCCGTTTGGAGAAGGCTGGGTCGTCGGCGACGCGGTTGGCGATGACGTGCCAGTGGCCGGGCGGGGTTTCGGAGTTGGGGCCGTCGGCCCAGTGCTCGGCGAGGACGCGGACGTAGTCGCTGCGGGTGACGCGGTTGGGGGTATAGGGCTGGCCGGTGATGGGGTTGAGAGGGAAGCCAGTGCCGGAGTCGGTGCCGAGAGGGTTGTTGCCGATGGCGCCTGGGGAGATGTCGATGAGAGTCGGGTCGTTGAGCTTACTGCTGGCGCGGAGGACGTCCATGGCACCGGCTTTGTAGGCGGCGTCGGTGGTGGATGGGGAGGTGGTGGTGCTGAGACGGGAGGGACCGCTGAAGAGATCGATCCATGGTTTGAGGGGATCGGAGCGGGTGAGGCTGAAGGGGGTGGTGGCGAGGCTTTGGACGCCGACGAAGGACTGGGTGCCGCCGGGTTCCGGGATGCCGTTCTGGGAGACGCTGGTGGAGAGGTCGAGCGGTTGCCAGAGATTGGGGTCGGTGCCTTCGGGGATGCCGTAGCCGAGGGGCATGTTGGGTTGGAAGACCCCGTTGGTGCCGAGGACGCTGAGGGGGCGGAGGAGGTTAGGGTTGACGAGGGAGGAGTAGGGCTGGGGGTAGGCGGAGTTGCTGAAGCCGTCGGCGTTGCCCCAGTTGAGGATGGCCTGGCCGGCGCGTTTGCCGAGTTCAGCGGGTGAGGGGTTGGTGGTGACGGCGGCGCGGCCGATGGAGACGGAGTAGCCCATTTCAGCGAGTTTGGCGTCGAGACGGGCGAGGGTGGTGGCGGAGCCTGTGCCTGTGGCGAAGCGGCTGCGGAGGACGCGGTAGGCGGCGTAGCTGACGGCTTCGCGGCGGGCGGCGTCGAGGTTGGGAGGTGGGGAGGCGGTTTTTTCGTTGGTGACGTAGCCGACGGCGGTGGAGTCGTAGGCGGCCCATGCGTTGTACATGGCGACGGCGGTATGGAAGAGATTGCGGGCGTGGGCTGGGGGGTTAGGGACGTTGAGGCGGATGGCGGAGAGGGTTTGTTCGTTCCATTCGCGAGCGGCGGAGGGTGCGGCGGAGGCGGGTAAGGGGTTGAGGGTGAGGAGGGCGATGGTGCCCATGGGGAGGAGGCGGCGGGAGTTCATGGCGCGCGGGGCGGGGGGCTGAGATTGGGGTGATGATAGCATTGAGGGCGTGGGGAGGCCATGAAAAACGCGAGGGAGTTGGGGTGTGGCGCGGTGGACGGAGGCGGATGATTCTCGGAATTGAGAAAAATTCAAAACTTCTGAGATTCTTACTTGATAATTTGTGCCGATTAAGGATTATTTTGAGAGAATCTTGTGCTGAGGCGGGGGATTTTATGGTTTTTACTATAATTCTATTGACTATATGCCCTGCTGAGGTTTAAGGTAAGGAAGTTCAAAAAAACAAATCGTATGCAGACTATTGACGACACAGCGTCCACGATTCGGGAAGACGCCAGCAAGCTGGCGGATTTCATCATGTTCACGCAGCGGAGTTTTCTGCTGAATCTGTCGAGGGAGTTGAATAAGGGGAATGTGTCGTTCGCGCAGTTTTTTCTGTTAGGTTATCTGGCGAACGAGAGTTTTCTGACGATGACGGATATCAGTCGGAAGATGGGGCACAGTACGGCGGCGGCGACTGGGTTGGTGGATCGGTTGGAGAAGTTGGGGTATGTGCAGCGACTGCATGCGAGTGAGGACCGGAGGAAGGTGATGGTGCAGATTACGGAGAAGGGTGTGGAGTTGGTGGGGCGGATTCGGGAGGATATTGTGGGGAATCTGGTGGATTTGATGGTGGATTTGGATCAGGGGGAGCAGGATGCGTTGCTGGCGACGTATGGGAAGATTTCGACGTTTGTGCGGTCGAACTGAGGTAGTTGGGCGTGGTGCGGAGTGGCTGAGGGGTGGAATTTCGCGACTGCGGGTGGTGGCATCGCTTGCGCCCGTAGCGAATGGGGGTTCGTAGGGGAGTAGTGGTTGTGCCGTGCTGAGCGGCGGAGCTGCTGAGAGACCTTTTGAATTACCTACCTGCCTAGACCATGACTGCATCAGAAGCTGCCGCCCGACTGGATGAACATCTGCGTGAGACGATTGCGTGGCATTTCAGTCCTGAGACTGGGTGTGCGTTCTGGCTGGACTGGGCGAAGCGAGCGGGGTGGGATCCGCGGGTGGAGGTGCGGACGTTTGCTGACATCAACAAGTTTCCGCATTTTGAGGATGTGTGGCTGCGGGACGAGCAGAACGAGCGGTTTGTGCCGGCTGGTTTTGGGGATCGGCCGTTCAATATTTTTGAGACGGGCGGGACGACTGGGGTACCGAAGCAGCGGATTGGGTGGGATGATTACAAAGTGGATTATGAGGAATTCGGGGACAATCTGAGTGACGAGTTTTTCCCGCGTGGTGGGAAGTGGTTGATGATGGGGCCGACTGGGCCGCGGCGGTTACGGTTGGCGATTGAGCATTTGGCGAATTACCGTGGGGGGTCGTGTTATTTTGTGGATTTGGATCCGCGGTGGGTGAAGAAGCTGATTGCGCGGAAGCAGTTTGACGAAGTGGAGCGGTATATGAAGCACGTGGTGGATCAGGGGGTGGAGATGATCAAGCACCGTGGGGTGACGAGCCTGTTCACGACGCCGCGGTTGCTGGAGGCGCTGGCGGAGCGGATCAGCATTCCGGGGTTGGGGGTGAAGGGAGTGTTCTGCGGTGGCACGAGCATGACGCCGCAGATGGTGAGGTTTCTGATGGAGGAGGTGCTGGAGGGGAAGAGCCAGTTTGTGCCGACGTATGGGAACACGCTGATGGGATTGGCGTGCAGTCTGCCGGACACGTTGCGTGCGAACGGGTATTCGGTGACTTACTGGTCGCCGCAGCCTCGGGCGGTGTTGCGGGTGGTGGATGGGAAGGACACGTCGAAGGTGGTGGGGTATGGGGAGTATGGCCGGGTTGAATTGACGACGATGACGAAGGAGTTTTTCATGCCGCGGTTTCTGGAGCGGGATGAGGCGATCCGGCGGGAGCCGTGTGCGAAGTATCCGTGGGACGGGGTGGGGGATGTGCGGCCGTTTGGGATGCTGGAGAAGAAAGTGATCGAGGGGGTGTACTAAGTGGGAGGTTGAGGAGAGGGGGCAAGGCAGGCTTTGCTTTCCGTGGCGGCTGGTGCTAAGGAGGGGATCGGCTTTGGCCGTCATCCTTCAAACTGTCATGATCCGACCCATTTCTGTTGTTGTTGCTGCTGTTGCGATGTGGGCGCTGCCGGCGTCTGCTGCGTATCTTCTTTTTCCTGATGGGAACGAGAAGACACTGACTGGCGGGCTGAAGAGTGCGTACGAGGCGTACAAGAAGGGGGATTTTGCGGCGGCGGTGCCGGTGTTCCGTGCGGAGGCGGCGAAGGGGGACAAGGATGCGCAGTTTGCGATGGGGCGGATATACGAGGAGGGGCGTTCTGTGGAGGCATCAGCGGCGGCGGCGGAGAGTTGGTATGGGAAGGCGGCGGCGCAGAATCATGTGGGTGCGCAGTTTTATCTGGCGGCGTTGCTGCTGGCGACGCCTGGGCGGACGGCGGAGGGGATGGAGTGGTTGCGGAAGGCAGCGGATGGGAAGTCGCCGCGGGCGTTGCTGTCATTGGGGTCGATGGCGCTGACGGGGACTGGGATGGAGAAGAATGTGGAGGAGGCGAGGCAGTTGCTGGAGCAGGCTTCGGGGCTGGGGGAGTCTGAGGCGACGGATCTGCTGGGGTTGATGTATTCGGCTGGTGAGGGGGTGGGGAAGGACGGGAAGAAGGCGGTGCAGCTTTTTGAGGAGGCTGCGGGTAAGGGGCATATCAAATCGATTCTGCGGTTGGCGGTGATGTATTTGAATGGGTCTGGGGTGGAGACGAGCGGGGAGAAGGCGCGGGAGTGGTTTGTGAAGGCGGCGGAATTGAAATCGACGGAGGCATTGCTGGCGTTGGGGGTGATGTATGAGAGTGGGAACGGGGTGGAGAAGAAGCCGGAGGAGGCGGTGGGGTGGTATCGGAAGGCGGCGGACGCCGGGGATGCGGGAGCATTGGCGAAACTGGGCGCGCTGTATGCGGAGGGGACGGGAGTGGCGAAGGATGAGAAGGCAGCGATGGAGTGGTTTGAGAAGGCGGCGAAGAAGGGGTCGGGAGCGGCGATGCATGCGATTGCCGGGTTTTACGAGAAGGGTCGGGCGGTGAAGGCGGACGCGGAGGAGTCGCTGCGGTGGCTGATCCGGGCGGCGACGGCGAATTTTCCGGTGGCGATGCGGGAGTTAGGGAATCGGTATCGCGGGGGTGCGGGCGTGAACAAGGATACGATTGTGGCGCAGTCGTGGCTGACGCGAGCGGCGAGCAATGGGGATGCGGAGTCGGCGCTGACGGTGGCTGAGATGCTGATCAGCGGTGAGGGCGGGTTGCCGTCTGATCCGAAGAATGCGAAGGCGATTCTGACGAGGGCGGCGGAGTTAGGGATAACGGAGGCGCAGCTGCGGTTGGCGGAGTATCACGAGAAGGGGTTGGATGGGCGGCCGGATCTGATCCGTGCGTATGCGTTGACGCTGGCGGTGGGGGACAATTACGAGCCTGGGAAGGCGAAGCGGGAGGCGCTGGAGAAGGTGATGACGAAGGAGCAGGTGGAGCTAGGGAAGAAGGAGTTTGAGCGGATCCGGGCGACTCCGGCGGGGGCTCCGCTGGATGCGGCGGCGCCGACGGTGCCTGACGGGGTGAAGCCGGCTGTGCCGGCGGCGGCTGGACCGGGGGCGTCGGCGAAGCCTTGAGGGCCGGGATGGGGGGCAGGATCTGTGAACTGATTGTGCGCATGCCCGGGAATTTACGGCTAATGGGGAGACTGCTGCTGCTGGCGGCGGTGTGCGTGGGTGTGCCGGTGACTGGGTGGGCGGACATTTCTGACGGGGTGCGGCCGACGGGCGGGAAGAAGAAGGAGAAGCCAGCGCCACGCGCTCCGGTGGCGAAGGATGTGACGGTGCGGGTGGTGCGTGGGAAGACGACGGAGATTGTACTGGAGGGGATTACGGGGACTGGGAGTGCGATGGATTTTTCGATCCGGACGATGCCGCGGATAGGTCAGTTGCAGCCGGCGGTGCCGGTTTCGTCGGGGCCGTCGAAGGCGGTGGTGCGGTATACGGCGGCGCCGGGTACGAGTGGGGAGCGGGATGTGTTTACGTATGGGGTGCAGATTCCGGGGAGGCCGTCGTCGACGTCGGCGACGGTGACGGTGCTGATCAGTGATCCGCGGGCGAAGCTGGTGTGTGTGGGGGCTGTGGATGCTGGGGTGGTGGTGGCTGGGGAGACGGTGGTGAGGCCGCTAACGATTCGGAATATGGGTGATGGGGTATGGGCGGGAGGGGCTGAGTTGCCTGCGGGTTGGTCGTGGCGGACGCCTGCGGGAGGGGAATTTTCGCTGGAGCCGGGCGGGGTGATTGAGGCGGAGTTGGTGTGTCAGCCGACTGTGCCTGGGTTGCAGGATGAGACGGTGGTGCTGGATGGGGCGACGCGGTTGAGGCTGACGGCGCGGGCGATTGCGCCGTTCACGGCATTTCCGTCGACGCTGGTGCTGGACTGGGAGGAAGCGTCAATGAAGCGGAGCGGGCGGGTGCAGTTGCAGAACAACACGAAGGCGGCGCTGGAGGTGATGATTGACGGGCCGAAGGAGTTTGGGATGGAGGAGCGGGTGACGGTGCCTGCAGATGGGAAGTTGGAGGTTCCGGTGAGTGCGGTGACGGCGCTGGATGTGGCTGGGAAGGGGATGGTGCAGTTCAGCGGGGGCGGGCACCGGCATGCGGTGACGGTGGAGTCGCGGGTGGCACCGGCGGTGGTGCGGATGAAGGCGGGGATGCCAGGGGAAGTGGATTTCGGGAAGGTTGCGGTGAGTGAGGCTGGGAAGGTGGAGAAGAGTGTGGAGGTGGAGAATGCGGGAGGGTCGCAGGCGACGGTTTCGGTGGAGGGATTGCAGGCTTTTGTGGTGAGCGGGCTTGGGGAGAAAGGGACGGCGGTGGTGAAGCCTGGGGGCGTGGTGACGCTAGGGTTGAAGGTGAGGGAGAGTCGGGCGGGGATGTATGCGGAGAAGCTGGTGGTGGTTAGCGGGACGGCGCGGGTGGAGGTGCCGTTGCGGGTGGAGTTGACTGGTGAGGCGGCTGGGGGGACGGGCAATGCGGCGGACCGGGTGCTGGAGAACACGTCGACGCGGCCGGTGGTGTCGGCGGTGCCGCGGAACAACGAAGAGCGTGCGGCGCATGCGCGGCTGGCGATGGGGGGATTGCTGGCGGCGGACGGGACGGAGCGGGCGGATTTGCCGCGGATCAATCTGGTGGATTATGTGAGTGACGATGGGTATTCGGTGACCTTTGCGTGGGATTTGCCCGAGGGTGAGGGGTGGACGTTCCGGATTTTGAGGCCGAAGGTGGGGCGGTCGAAGCTGACGGGGCAGTTTGCGAGGATCTGGGAGCCTGCGGGGAAGGAGGCGGTGATCCGGATTGAGGGGAGGCGTGCGACGGCGACGGTGAGCGGGCTGGTGCCGGGGGATCCGTTCAAGTGTGCGCTGCAGACGATTGCGGCGGACGGGAGGAAATCGTTGCCGGGGGACCAGTTGACGTTTCATCCGCTGCTGCCAGCGCCGGTGCCGTGGGTGCGCTATGTGCTGGGAGTGCTGGCGGCGTTGGTGGTGATGATCTGGGGATGGAAGAAGTGGCGGGAGCCGATCCGGGCTCAGGGCGTGTGAGGGGAGCTGAACGAAACGAGACGATGATCAGGCATTTGTATGTTCACATTCCGTTCTGTCACCGGATCTGTCCGTACTGTTCGTTTTACAAGCATGAGCCTGGGAGCACGGACACGGCGGCGTTTCTGAGGGCGCTGACGGCGGAGCTGGAGGCGGACCGGTCGGGGGAGCGTGCGATTGAGACTGTGTATTTTGGAGGGGGGACGCCGACGCTGATCAGTGCTGGGCATCTGGAGCGGTGGCTGCCGGAGTTTGTGAGGGTGGCTGGGATTGATCGAGGGTTGGTGGAGTGGACGGTGGAGGTGAATCCGCGGACGATTACGGAGCGGAAGGCGGCGGTGCTGCGGGATGCTGGGGTGACGCGGGTGAGTCTGGGGGTGCAGTCGTGGGATGCTGAGGTGCTGGCGACGCTGGGGCGGGATCACAGTCCTGCGGAGGCGGAGGAGGCGTGGCGGGTGCTGCGGGGGGCGGGGTTTGAGGCGGTGAATGTGGATCTGATGTTCAGCGTGCCTGGGCAGACGATCGAGTCGTGGCGGGAGACGCTGGATCGGACGCTGGCGCTTGGGCCGGACCATGTGTCGGCGTACAATCTGACGTATGAGGAGGACACGGCATTTTTCGAGCGGTTTCAGCGCGGGGAGTATGGTCGGGACGAAGTGGTGGACGAGGCGTATTTCCGGGAGGTGATGGAGCGGACGGCGGCGGCTGGGATGGTGCATTACGAGATTTCGAATTATGCGCGGCCTGGGTATGAGTCGCGGCACAACCAGGGGTACTGGGCTGGAGCGGATTATCTTGGGATTGGGCCTGGGGCGGTGTCGACGGTGGCGCGGCGGCGGTGGAAGAATCTGGAGAATACGGTGCTGTACATGGAGCGGGCGCTTGGGGGGATGACGGTGCTGCAGCCTGCGACGGTGGAGGAGCTGGATGAGAGTGCGTGGAGTTGCGAGCGGATTGCGCTGGAGTTGCGGACGGCGCGGGGTGTGGATTGCGGGTACCTGCCGGAGCTGGCGCGGGCGGAGGAGACGACGGCGGGAGGGTTGACGAGGGAGGAGGGCGGGCGGTTGGTGCTGACTGAGCGTGGGAAGTATGTGGCGGACAGTGTGGCGGCGCATCTTTGGGCGTGACGAAAGCGTTGTGGGTGAGAGAGAGGAGAGCGGCTAATGCTGTTTGACAGCGGTGCGCGGGCCGGGCGATACTGAGGGCTAATCAGCCACTCTTTTTTACCGATTTCAGACCCCGGATGAACGCCATAGGATTCTTCATGCGCCGCCTTGCGTGGCAATTCGGCATCAAGCAGGAGCGGGCGCGCTGGAGTGCGGTGACGCGGGAGACGCAGTTGCTGGCGGAGGCTCAGGATTTGCTTGGGAAGCTGGCGTGGCCTTCGATGGAGCGGATAGAGGAGATGTCTGGGGAGTACTGGCAGCTGAAGGATCTGGACGAGCGGCAGGCGGCGATGGTGGCGGAGTCCGAGCGACTGGAGGTGGAGAATGACGAGGCGCAGGACCGACTGTACAGTATTGAGGAGGAGGCGGAGAAGGATATTGACGCGATTCAGGGGCGGCGGACGGAGTTGATGGAGAAGGCTGCGGAGATCATGGATGGGGTGGAGGAGGTGAAGCACCGGGATGCGGAGACGCGGCGGCGGTTTTCGAGCATGAAGGCGAAGCTGGAGGTGCTGTTGAAGCGAGGGGAGGAGTATGGCGCGGAGGTGGAGAAGACGCGTGCGGTGCTGGGGCGGTTGCGGGACGAGCATGCGAAGGATCTGGAGGAGATCACGCGGCGGGAGAGTGATGTGGAGCGGTTGGAGATGGGGGTTTTGCAGATTGACAAGGAGACGACGGCGCGGCGGGAGCGATTGAAGGCGGAGACGACGGAATTGGTGTCGTCGATTGGGAAGCGTTCGAAGCAGATTGCGGAGTTGTCGGCGCGGATCGGGGCGGTGGAGACGAAGAAGGGGGAGATCAGTTTTGTGATCGGGCAGTATCTGGGGCGGCATCTGGACAGCCGGGATGCTGCGGTGCAGGAAGTGCTGCGGCCGTTTCGGCCGATTGTGGGCCGGATCAAGGATTTGAGGGCGTCGATCCGATACAATCAACGGCTGGCCCGGCGCATTGCGCGCTGAGACAGCCGTTGGGGAAGGGTGGGGACTGGAGGGGTTATTTGAGTGGAGAGATTTTGAGGGCGCGGAAGGCGACGGGGCCGTGATCGCCTTGGAACATGATGGGGCCGGTGGGGGCTTCTTTGCCGGAGACGCCGCTGGGGGTGGGGCCCTGCATTTCGACGTTTTCGTGGAGGATTTTGCCGTTCAGTTCGACTTTGACGAATTTGGCGTTGGCGGTTTTTTTACCGGAGGCGTCGAAGCGCGGGGCGCGGAATTCGATGACGTATTTCTGCCATGAGCCTGGAGCGGTGGAGGCGTTGACTTTGGGGGCGCTGGCGCCGTAGAGGCCGCCCATGTCGCCGGGGCCGGGGTCGGCTTTGCCGAAGCTGTCGAAGACCTGGACCTCGTATTCGCCCATGAGGTAGATGCCGCTGTTGGAGCCTTTGGGGACCATGACTTCGACTTCGAGGCGGATATCGCCCCACTTGGCGGTGGAGAAGACATCGAGGCCTTTGCCGTGACCGGAGACGGCATTGACGAGGGCATCGCCGCCGGGTTTGACGTCGAAGATGGCTGGGTTGGCGGCGTTGAGGGAAGGGGTGCCGACGGCCCAGCCGGAGGTGGTGGCGTTGTCTTTTTTCTTGAGTTCCCAGCCGGAGGTATCCTTGCCGTTGAAGGGGGTGTCCTGCGCGAGGAGGAGGGATGAGGAAGCGAGGAGGGAGAGGAGGATGGGTTTCATGGGGGTGTGGGGTTTGTGGGAAGGGGATTGTCGGAGGTGGTCAAGGGAGAGAGAAGTCGGAAGCGCGCTGGTAGGCGCCGTCGAGGGATTTGGCGAGTTGGAGGGTGACGTCGGTGAGGAGACTGCTGGCGCCGAAGCGGAACCAATCGGGGGAGAGCCATGCGGCGCCGAGGGTTTCCTTTACCATGACGAGGTATTGGAGGGCTTCTTTCGCGGAGCGGATGCCGCCGGCGGGTTTCATGCCGATCATTGTGCCTGTGGAGATGAAGTGGTCGCGGATGGCCTCGAGCATGACGAGGGTGACGGCGAGGGTGGCGGCGGGTTGGATTTTGCCGGTGCTGGTTTTGATGAAGTGAGCGCCGGCGTGGATGGCGAGGTCGCTGGCGAGGCGGACGTTGTCGAGGGATTGGAGTTCGCCGGTTTCGAGGATGACCTTGAGGTGGGCTTGGCCGCAGGCGTCGCGGACGGCGGCGATTTCGTCGAAGACGCGGCTGTAATCGCCGGAGAGGAAAGCGCCGCGATTGATGACCATGTCGATTTCATCGGCGCCGTCGCCGGCGGCGGTGCGGGTTTCTTCGAGGCGTAATTTGAGGGGTGCCTGGCCGCTGGGGAAAGCTGTGGCGACGCTGGCGGTGCGGATGGAGGAAC
>CANHUG010000019.1 GCA_947462995.1 Verrucomicrobiales bacterium
ACCTGATCGGTTTTGTTGCGGAGGAGATTACTGATCATGTTGAGCCACGCGAAGAGCGAGAACTTGCCGGTGGAGAAGAGTTCGCTGCGGCTGAAGAGGGAGGGGCGGAGCCGGACCTCGGGCATGGCGTGGAGGGCGGCGAAGCCAGCGAGGATGTCTGGGCCGAGGACGCAGGCGAGGGCGATGGCGAAGACGGCGAAGAGGCCCCAATTGAAGTGGAGGGCGAGGGCGAGGAGGACCGCATTGGCGACGAGGCCTATCATGGCGATGCGGTTAGCGGTTTTGAGCTGCTGGAGACCGCGGAGGACTTCGGGGAAGATGCCGAGTGGGAAGCCGAGGGCCATGCCTGCGAAGAAGAGGACGGTGACTGGGCGGTAGAGGTTGATTTTGTCAGGGGCGACGCCGAGCCAGTGCATGAGCGGGTCGGCGAGGGCCCAGCCGGCGAGTGCGATGAGGGAGGCGGCGGCGAGGTAGAAGAAGAAGATGGTGCTGAGGGCGCGGCTGAGACGGTCCCAGTCGCGTTTGGCGAGGCCTTCGGCGACGCGTTTCTGGGCGGCGTAGCCGAAGCCGAAGTCGAGGAGGATGCCGTAGCCGAAGACACTCCAGAGGAGGGACCAGAAGCCGAAGTCGTCGCGGCTGAGCCCCTGGTAGAGCATGCGGAACGTGATGAGCCCGAGGACGATGCGGAGGATGGTGCGGCCGTAGTTGGAGAGGGCCCCGCTCCATGCGGCTTTTTTGACGTCGTCGGTGTTCATGGGGCGCGGTGCCAGCGGGCGGCGGCGTGGGCTTCGGCGAGCTGGTAGATGGATTCGAGGCGGAGGCAGATGCGGCTCCAGTCGTAGTGGGCGAGGGCTTCGGCGCGGCCGGCGTTGCCGAGGGAGGCGCGGAGGTTGGGGTTCTGGTGGAGGAGGGAGAGCTGGGCGGCGAGTTGTGAGGCGGCGTCGGGGTCAGACGGGTTGAAGAAGAGACCGGTTTCGCCGTCGCGGATGAGGGATTGGAGCCCGCCGATGCGGGAGGCGACGACTGGTTTGGCGGCGCACCATGCTTCGAGGACGACGATGCCGAACGGTTCGTGTCGGGAGGCGAGGGTGAAGACATCGGCGGCGTGGTAGGCGTCGACGAGGGAATGGGAGTCGTTGCCGAGGCCGGGGAGGATGGTGACGGCGTGTGCGAGGTTGTTAGCCGAGATGAAGTCGCGGAGCTGCTGCGCGTAGGCGGGCTGGGTTTCGGGGCCGATGATGAGGAGACGGGCGTTGGGTGCGGAGGGGAGGAAGCGGGTAAAGGCTTCGAGGAGCGTGAGCTGATTCTTCTGGGAGTCGATGCGGCCGATGGCGACGAGGAGGAAGGCGTCGGCGGGGATATTGTGGGCGAGGCGGAAGGCGGGACCGTTGCCTGAGGAGAAGCGGGCGGAGTCTACGCCGTTAGGGAGATAGGAGACCCGGTCGTGGGGGAGGGAAGCGCGGGCTTTTTCGGCTTCGCTGGCACCGACGCAGATGACGTGGTCGGCG
Organism: Verrucomicrobiales bacterium; assembly: GCA_947462995.1. Classification (GTDB taxonomy): domain Bacteria; phylum Verrucomicrobiota; class Verrucomicrobiia; order Verrucomicrobiales; family V1-33; genus V1-33. The sequence continues at coordinate 1,509 of CANHUG010000019.1, forward strand.
TCGTCGAGGACGCGGCGGGCGCCGAGGAGAGCGCCGAAGGCGCGTCCCCATTCGAATTTGCCTTCGATGGGTTTGGTGAGGTCGGAGAGTTCGGCGGCGGGGACGTCGAAGATGCCGCCGTGGAGGGAGACCACGTAGGGTTTGCGGCGGAAGCGAGCGGCGGTGCGGACGGTGCCGCCGAGGCGTTTGAGGGCGTGGGCGTGGAAGATCCGGACGTCGGGCTGGCGGATGAGGGCGCGGAGGAGAGAGAGGGAGAGGAGATTGCCGCCTTTTTTGTCCATGGCGGCGCGGTCTGCGGTGGAGAGACCGAAGAATGGATAGGAATGCGGGTAGCGGTGGACGGGGATGCCTGAGATGGATTCCTCGCGCTGGGAGGCGAGGGCCATGGAAGTGATGATGAGCGGGTGGAGGCCGGCGAGCTGCTGCTGACGGGAGATTTCGAGGATGACGGTTTCGGTGCCGCCCCATTCGTGGGCGACGAAGCGTCTGGGCACGTGGACGATGGTGCCTGAGGTCATGGTGCGGAGCGTGCGGCGGAGTGGAATTGGACCTCGCGTTCCATGAGCTTGTAGATGTGAGGGATGTGGGTGACGTCGTCGGGGACGTCGTTGTGGCTGGTGAAGAGCGTGGCGTAGCTCTGGGGGTCGGTGGGGTGGTAGCCGTGCATGGCGCGGATGGGGCGTTCGCCCATGTGGCTAGGGACGATGAGGACCCCTTCGCGGGCGAGCCAGATGAGTTCGCCGAAGGCCTGATCATCGAACCATGTGCGATAGTGGCGGAGTTCGGATTCCGGCATGATGCGGCCATCGGGGACGGTTTCGAGGACGGCGGCGATGCGTTCACGGACGCCGGGTTTGAGGAACCAGAAGCGAGCCATGGTGGAGTCGTAGACGACGGCGTAGTCGACGCCCATGGTCAGGTTGAGGGCGTCGATTCTGGAGCGGAGGTCGAGGTGGTGGTCGCAGTTGGCCATGCCGTGGTCGCTGAAGACGTGGAGGCGGACCTCGCGGTAGTGCTGGCGAGCGGCGTCCATGACGGTGGAGATCCAGGTGTTGTAGTGGTCGAGTTTTCTCGGGATTTCCGGGGAATCGTTGCCGACCATGTGGAGGAGCCCGTCGAGGCCTGCCCAGTACTGGAAGGCGAAGTCGATGCGTTCGGAATTGATGTCAGCGAGGAGACGGCGGAGGTGTTCTTCTTCCGGGGTGGCTGGGTCGGTGACGAAGTAGGGGATTTTTTCCGATTCGAGGAGATCGAAGATGTTTGGTCCGCGGTTCATGCCGCCGGGTTTGAGCGGGCTTTTCTTTTCTGTGAAGTCGAAGAGATGGATGTATTTGAAGGGGATGTTATAGAGGTCGAAGTAGCCGCGGAATTTGAGTTGGACCCTGACGAATTTTGTGAGCCAGCGGCGGAAGATGCGGCGGCTGGTGATGGCGGAGGGGAGCCAGCGGAGCCAGCGGAGGTGGCGGAAGGGGGACTGGGGTGGGTTGTAGACGAAGTAGCACCAGTTGCGGTGTTCGTCTGGCCAGCGGCCTGAGAGGATGGAGGGGACGCAGGTGGAGCTGTAGCCGAAGACGCTTTCGAGGCGGCGGCGGTGGGGAGCGAGGGAGGAGAGGAACGGGTGGTTGCGGACGATTTCCCAGCCGCAGGCGTCGACCATGATGAAGAGGGAGAGGCGGTCTTTCATGGGGTTGGGGAGGTGAGGCGGGCGATGGCGGCGAGGAGTTCGGTGGGGCTGAAAGGTTTGGTGAGGAAGAGGGCGGCCCCGGATTCTTCGGCTTGCTGGCGGGTGAGGTTGTGGCCGCGAGCGGTGAGCATGATGACAGGGATGGAGGCGGTGGCGGGGTTGGATTTGAGGGAGCTGAGGGCGGCGAGGCCGTCCATGACAGGCATGATGATGTCGAGGATGACGGCATCCGGGGAGGTGGCGATGACGGCGGCGACGGCGGTGAGAGCGGGGGACGGGTCCGGGCAGATGAGGAGGACGCGCTTCATGGGGTTAGACGCCGCCTTTGCCGAAGAGGATCGCGGGAATGGTTTTGATGAGGATGAGGAGGTCTTTGAGGACGGACTGGCTTTCGATGTAGCGGACGTCGAGGGAGACCTGTTCTGGGAAGCCGATGGAGTTGCGGTCACCGACTTCGAGGAGACCGCCTTGGCGTTCGCCGATCTGCCAGAGGCAGGTGATGCCTGGGGTGATGAGGAGGCGGCGGCGGTCTTCCGGGGAGTAGAGGGCGACCTCGCGTGGGAGTGGAGGTCTGGGGCCGACGAGGGACATGTCTCCTTTGATGACATTGATCAACTGGGGGAGTTCGTCGATGGAGGTTTTGCGGATGAAGCGGCCGACGGGAGTGATGCGGGGGTCGTTTTTGATTTTGAAGGTGACGCCGTCGTTTTTTTCGTTGAGGGCGAGGAGTTCTTTGAGTTTGGCTTCAGCGTCGATGGACATGCTGCGGAATTTGAGCATGCGGAATTCTTTGCCGCGGAGGCCGACGCGGGTCTGGCGGAAGAAGACTGGGCCGCTGTCGCGGCGGATGAGGAGGGCGACGACGAGGAGGAGGGGGGAGAGGACGACGAGGAGGAAGGAGGAAGCGAGGAGGTCGATGGCGCGTTTGACGAAGGAGGTGAAGGAGATGGTGAAGCGCCATGCGATGCGTTTCCACGCGACGTAGAGGCGGAGGCGGAGCCTGCCTGCTGGGGAGGCGGCGGAGAGCATGCGGCGGGCAAGCCGTTCTGTCAGCTCGTCGTCGGTCAGCATGGAGAGGCTGCGGAAGTTTTTTCTGTGGAGACGGTGGCGAAGAGGGATTCGAGGCCTGCGAGGTAGCGGTCGAAGTCGTAGTTAGCGGAGACGAGGTTGAAGCCGGCTTCGCCCATGGAGCGGGCGAGGGATTTGTCAGAGAGGAGTTGATCGATGCTGGAGGCGAAGGCGTGGGTGTCCATCCAAGGGACGAGGAAGCCGTTGTGGCCGTTGATGAGCCAGTCTTTGATGCCTCCGGCGTCGAAGGCGACGACTGGGAGGGCGTAGCGCATGACTTCGAGGCCGATGGTGGCGATGGGTTCCGGCCAGACGCTGGATAGGGCGACGACCGAGCATTCGCGGTAATAGGCTTTGAGTTCATCCTGGGGGATGAAGCCTTTGAAGTGGACGCGGTTATCGAGGCCGAGTTCCTTGTTGAGGCGTTCGCATTCTGCTTTGTGGTTACCGTCGCCGAGGATGATGCATTCGAAGTCTGATTTGACGAGAGCGAGGGCGCGGAGGAGGACATCGACGCCTTTGCCGCGGATGATTTGTCCTGCGTAGAGGATGAGGTTGCGGCTGGAGAAGGAGGAGCGGAGGTCGGGGTCGCCGGGGCGAGGGACTGGGGGGTGGATTTCGATGCGGGCTGGGTTGAAGCCGTTTTTGATGAGTTCGTCGCGCATGAAGGTGGTGACGACGCACATGCGGTTGAAGCGGTGGTTGAGGGCGATCTCGCGTTTTTTGTCAGAGTAGCTGACCCATTTGAGTGGGAAGCCGGGGTCGTTGTTTTTGACGATGCAGGCGAGACAGCCGAAGACGCAGTAGAGGGAAGCGGCGCGTGTGCAGATCTGGCGGTTGAAGTAATTGTATTTGTAGCTGCGCATGCAGTAGATGTCATGGTCGTGGACCATGCGGACGAGGGGGGTGCCGGAGTCGAGGAGTGCGGAGATGACGTCGAGGTCCGGCATTTTGTGGACGAAGACGGCGTCAGGCTGGAAGGAGTCGAGGGCGTGGCGGACGGAGGAGGCGGGGTTGGAGGGTGAGATGGGGAAGCGGTGGGGGAAGATGGAGCGCCATGCGTCTTCGTTTTTGCCGGTGCCGGGGCCGTGGAGGATGGCGACGGAGAGGCCTCGTTTGGCTAGTTCGGAGGCGACGATGGAGACGTTGGCCTCTGCGCCGGCGAGGGCGCCGAAGCGCTCGTGGACGTAGAGGATTTTCATGACATGGGTTCTGTGAGGTGGTTGGCGGCGAGGCTGGAGATGGCGGCGCGGAGTTCTGCGGTGGAGGAGAAGGAAGCGTCCCTGAGGGATGGTACGAAGGTGGCGGCGGTGGTCAGGTCGAGGTTGCGGCAGGCGGATTCGATGTCTTCCGAGGCGGCCTGGAGGGATTTGAGGCCGAAGATGCTGGCGGTACCTTTGAGGGAATGGGCGAGTCTGCGGGCGTCGTCGGCCTGTTGTCTGGAGATGGCGAGGTGGAGGCCTGCGATCATGGAGTCGAGGTCGTTGAGGAAGTCTGCGGCGAGGGAAGCGGCGTCGTCCGGGGAGATTTCTGCGGCGAGCTGCTGGAGGGTGAAGGTGGCTAGGGAGACGGGGGTGGGGTCTGGAGGTGGCGGGGAGGAGAGAGGAGAGGAGAGGGCATCCTCGCTGATTCGGATGAGGCCCTGGCGGAGGGCTTCGAGTCTGATGGGTTTGGAGAGGTAGTCATCCATGCCTGCGCGGAGGCAGATTTCGCGGTCGCCGGCGAGGGCGTTGGCGGTGAGGGCGACGATGCGGACGGGAGGGGTGGAGGTTTCCTTTTCCCATTGGCGGATGGAGCGAGTGGCTTCGAGGCCGTCCATGCCTGGCATCTGGACGTCCATGAGGATGGCGTCGTAGCGGGTGTGTCTGGCGGCGTCGAGTGCTTCGAAGCCATCGACGGCGACGTCTGCGGTGCAGCCCATCTGGGCGAGGGCGGCGAGGGCGAGCTTACGGTTGATGGGGTTGTCTTCTGCGAGGAGGAGGCGGAGGGGGCGTCCTTTCATTTCGAGAGGGGAGCTGGCGCGGCCGCCGATGCTGACTCTGGCGGTGTGGCGGTCGGCCTGAGTGAGGAGAGCATTGAAGAGAGGGGAGACCTTGAGAGGTTTGAAGAGGATGCCTGTGATGGAGTCGCCGAAGCGCTGGCGGAGGGAGATGCCGTCGCCTGGCTGGCTCATGAAGAAGAGTTCGAGGGAGTGGGCGGAGACGGCGGCGGAGATGGCGGCGTCGTGCTGGCCTGCGCAGGAGGAGTCGACGAGGAGGACTTTGGGGTGCCAGTCGTCGATGATGGGAATGGCGTTGGTGAAGGAGCTGGCGGAGCGGACATTCATGCCCCAGCGGGAGAGGAGTTCGCCGAGGACCTGGCGGGAGAGGGAGTGGGAGTCGACGATGAGGATGCGGCGGTCGCTGAGGCCGGGGAAGGGGATTGGGCTGACGGGAGGGGCGGGGGTATCTGAGGGAGGGAGGGAGACGGTGAAGGAGAAGGTGGAGCCTTGGCCGACGGTGCTGGAGACCTTGATGGCACCGCCCATGAGTTCTGTGAGGCGGTGGCAGATGGCTAGGCCGAGGCCGCTGCCGCCGAAGCGGCGGGAGGTGGAGCTGTCGCCCTGCTGGAAGGGCTGGAAGAGTTTTTGGAGTTCTGGTTCGGGGATGCCGATGCCAGAGTCGGTGACGCTGAAGGTGAGGGCGTGGGAGCTGTCGTCTGAGGGGGTGTTAGTGACTTCGAGTTTGACTTCGCCGCGGAGGGTGAATTTGACGGCGTTGCCGAGGAGGTTGACGAGGATCTGGCGGAGGCGGAGGGCGTCTCCGAGGACGGAGGCGGGGACATCGGGGCCGATGCGAGCGGCGAGGTCGAGGTTTTTTTCAGCGGCGGAGGTGGAGACGGTTTCGATAGCGTCTTCGATGCAGGTGATGAGGCTGAAGGGAGCGGTTTCGATGTCCATGCGACCGGACTCGATTTTGGAGAAGTCGAGGACGTCATTGATGACGATGAGGAGGGATTCTGCGCTGCTGCGGATGGCGGCGACGAAGTCGAGTTGTTGGGTGGGGAGATCGCTTTGCTGGAGGAGTTGGGTGAAGCCGAGGACCCCGTTCATGGGGGTACGGATTTCGTGGGACATGGTGGCGAGGAATTCGCTTTTGGCGCGGTTGGCGAATTCTGCGGCTTCTTTGGCGCGGATGAGTTCTGATTCGGCGCGTTTACGGACGATGAATTGAGCGATCTGGTTGCAGAGTGTGTCGAGGGTCTGGAGGAGGATTTCGTCGACTTCTTCGGAGTTGACGCTGTAGAGTTCGACGATGCCCTGGACTTCGGCGCCGTTGACTAATGGGAGGATGAGAGCGGTTTTGAGGCCTGAGGCTGCGGCGGTGGATGGGCGAGCGAAGGAGGGTTCGATGGAGACGTCTGGGATGAGTTCGCGCTGGCCGGATTTCCAGACGCGGCCGACGAGGCTCTGGTCGGTGGGGAAGGTGCGGTGGCGGGTTTGGGCGGCGAATTCTGCGACAGGTTTGGCGGGGTCGAACCAGACATCGAGGCAGTGGAGGGTGGTGTCGTCGTTTTTGAGGGTCCAGAAGCCGCTGACGGCCCAGCCGAGGCCCTGGCAGAGACGGCGGACGAGTCTGGAGGCGGCTTCTTCGACGGATCTGGCGTCTGCGAGGATGCGTGAGGCGGCGAGTTGGAGGGTGCGGCGCTGGTCGTTGCGGACGCGTTCGGTGACATCGGGCCCGAGGGCCATGAAGTTGGAGAGGGTGCCGGCGTCGTTGAAGACGGGCTGGACTACCATGGAGATCCAGTATTTGCGGCCGGAGCGGGAGTAGTTGAGGATTTCAACGTGGAAGGGTTCGCGGCTGTTGAGTCCGCGTCTGATCATGGCGATGGTTTCGGGGTCTGAGTCGGGGCCCTGGAGGAAGGAACCTGGGCGTTTGCCGATGACATCCTGGAGGGGCCATTCGGTGATGCGGACGAAGCCGTCGTTGACCCATTCGATTTGGCCTTCTGCGTCTGTGAGGATGACGGCGTTGTCTGTGCGTGAGACGATGAGAGCGAGTCTGCGTGCTTCGGCTTCCTGGATGCGGAGTCTGGTGCGCTGTTTGGTTAGTTTTCCGGCGAGTTTCTGGAGGTCGATGTTGGCCATCAACTGAGTCTGGACGATCTGGAGAAGGTCCATGGTCTGGTCATGGATGGCGAAGTCTGGTTGGGTGAGGCCGAGTTTTTCGACTTCTCTGGGGTCGGCGAGCCATGGGGAGGCGAGGAGGACGGTGAGGTTGTCCTGAGGAATGAGCTGGCCGCGGAGGAGGGTGCCGCTGGAGAGGTCGCGGAGGAGGACGAGGAGGGAGGGGTTGGCGCGGAAGAAGGCGTCGGAGAATTCGCCTGCTGGGCGTTTGAGTTCGAAGAGGTCAGGGAGGGGGAGGCCGATGGCGGCGTTGGGGCAGACCTTGTGGAGGCTTGGGCCGATGGCGACGAGGTGGAGGTTCCGGTCCCACGCGAGGTAGAACGGGAAGGCCTGTTCGAGTTGAGCCGGGGAGAGGCCCGGAGGGGAGGCGTGCGCTGAGGGGTTCATGCTGGGGCGTCGCTGTTCCAGCGGACTTCGAAGACATCGTGGTCGGCGCCGGCGTCTTTTCTGGCGATGATGGTGGCGGAGCAGGAGGTATCGTAGAGTTTAGCGAGGCCCTGGAGGATGCCTGAGACGAAGGCGGTGAGGCCTGGGCGGTGGGTCATGTAGTGGAGGTGGAGGCTGTCGTCGGTGATATTGGAGCAGGCGAAGCGCGGGGGTTCGAGCCTCGGGTAGATCATGGCGATTCTGGTGTGGAAGTTGGGGAGGTTGACGAGGAATTCCTTGAAGGTGCGGCCGCCGGATTTCATGAGGGCGCCGTAGCTAGGGACGGCGATTTTGAGGACCCAGTGTTCGCCGAAGGCGGCGAGGACGGTATCTGCGGGGAGGTCGAGGATTTCGACGGCGGCGCCGACGAGGCGGTAGGTGATGTCATCTGGGTAGCCTTCGTTGCTGATGAAGACATCGATATCGATGCCTGCTTTGGCTTTGATGGCTTCCCATTTATCTTCGCCGAAGTTGGTGACGACGAGGTCTTCGACGGCTTTGTTTACGAGTCCGTACATGGCGGGGTGTGGTGGAAGTGGTTGGAGATGAGGAGGAAGTGGGCTTCGCTGGGTGTGTGGCAACCAGTGAAGGGTTGAGTTGAGGGCAGTATTGGTGCCATGAATTGATTCATAAATCCGAGGTGGGGTCGAGGGGGGCGGGGAAGGGTTTGGCGGGGCGGAGGAGGGCTGGGAAGGAGATTAGGTTCGGGTCGCGTGGGAGGATATCGGAGATGCCGAGGGATTTGAGGTGATTGATTTGAGCTGGGTGGAGGCCTGAGTCGAAGAGGGCGATTCTGGAATTCGGGAAGGAGGAGGCGAGGGAGGATGCGAAGGTGGCCGGGTTATCCGAGGAGGTGTCGAGGTCAGCGATGACGAGGGAGTGGGAGGCGGTTGGCGTGGCGGCTGAGGTGCTGGTGGTGGTGACGAGAGCGCCTGATTTTTCGAGTCGGCGCTGCACGAGGGTGCGGAGGAGGCGGTCGTTGCAGATGAGGAGGACGTCAGGCTGGGAGGGTGGAGTGGCTAGGGTGGGTGGGGCTGGGGATGGGGATCCGACAGGGGTATGGACAGGAAGATGGATAGGAAGGGTGAAGTGGAAGGTGCTGCCGTGGCCTGGGGAGGAGGTGAGGCCGATGGAGCCGTGCATGGCGTTGACGATGCGCTGGCTGATGGCGAGGCCGAGGCCTGTGCCGCCGAATTCGCGAGTGGTGGAGGAGTCGCCCTGGGAGAACGTCTGGAAGAGGCGTTGGCGTTGGTCGTCGGTGATGCCGATGCCTGAGTCTTCGATGGCGAAGCGGATGGCGGGGGAGTCGTTGGGTGAGGAGGCTGGGGAGAGGGAGAGGGAGACGTGGCCTGAGCGGGTGAATTTGACGGCGTTGCTGACGAGGTTGATGAGGACCTGGCGGAGTCTGGTGGGGTCTGAGAGGATGACTGGTGGAGTATCAGGGGCGATGGATTTGTTGAGGTGGAGGCCTTTTTCAGCGGCTTTGGGGAGGAAGAGACTGATGACGTCGCGGATGAGAGGTTCGAGGGCGACTGGTTTGGATTCGAGGGAGAGGGAGCCGGCTTCGATTTTGGAGTAGTCGAGGATGTCGTTGAGGATGGAGAGGAGGCTTTCGCCGGAGGCGTGGATGGTTTCGACGTAGTCGCGCTGGGTGGGGTCGAGGCGTGTGGTGAGGAGGAGTTCGGTCATGCCGATGACGCCGTTCATGGGGGTACGGATTTCGTGTGACATGGTGGCGAGGAAGTCGCTTTTGGCGTGGTCAGCGGCTCTGGCGTCTTCGGTGGCCTTGAGGAGGACGGCGATGCTGGAGCTGAGTTTGCGGTGATAGGACCAGACGAGGAGGCTTGCGAGGACGGCCATGGAGAGGGCTCCGAGGCCGATGGTGAGGGAGTTGCGGTGGATGTCGTCGACGTGGTGTTCGAAGGCTGAGAGTTCCATGTCGAGGCCGATGACGGCGATGATGGTACCGGAGTCATCTCTGATGGGAGCGAAGCCGGTTTGGAAGGTGCCCCATGGGTCGGTATATGGTTTTGGGGTGACGGTGGCGACGCCTGACTGGAAGGCTTCGAAGAGCTGGGGTGGGGCGCCGGGGAACGGCTGCATGATGTGAGCTTTGTCGTCGACGCCGTCGTGGTCGGAGTCGCCTTCAGCAGCGGTGTCGAGGATGAAGTGGGGTTTTCCGTTGAGGAGAGTGGCTGTGTAGACGTAGCGGAATTTTTCCGGGCCTTCGCAGGCAGCCTTGGCGGCGTCGAGTTCTGCGAGGGCTTTGAGGTAGGGTTCGGAATGTTCCTGGGAGCGGGCGGTGAAGGATTTGTGGAGGTCTGGGTCGACGGCGAAGGAGCATGCGATGGCGGAGCGGCGGATGGAGGCGCGGAGGTCTTCGAGGTCTTCGGTTTCGTCGTGGACGTGGAATTTGGCGAGGACGATGAGGGTGGCGACGAGGATGGCGAGGCCTGCGACGGCGGCGCTGACGAGCGGCTTCATGCCTGGTGGCCGCAGTTGCTGTGGGAGGTCTGGAGGGGGCATGATGGGTGGAGTGGGCCTGTGGCTTGGCATCAGGGGGTGATGCCGAGGTTGAGGCCGACTGGGATTTCTGAGCCTGCGGCGCGGGCGCCTTCATTGGCTGCGACGGTGCGAGCGAAGGTGGAGACGACGAGTTCAGCGTAGGCGGCGAGGGAGGCTGGGGAGGATTGGGGGATGAAGACGAGGTCTTTTGGTTTGAGGAGGACGTCTGGGGATTTGCCGGTGATGATGGACTGGGCGTCGACGATGGCGATTTCGGGGTCGCGGAGGGAGCCTCTGACGATGGCGACCTTCTGAGGTTTGGCGCCTTTGAGGAGGCCGCGGCATTCGGCGATGGCGGAGAGGAGGGTGAGTTCCTCATTGAAGGGTACGGATCTGGGCTGGGAGACAGCGCCCATGACGTAGACCTCGCTGCCGAGAGCTGAGGGGAAGTAGATGAAGTCTTCGTGCTGGAGGTAGATGTTCTGGGAGGCGTCGCCTTGGTGGAGGAGGTTGCTGAAGTTGACGGGGAGGAGTTGGCCTTTGCGGATGAGGAAGCTGTGTTGGAGGTCGGCGAGTTCTTTGGTGGTGCCGGAAGCGCTGGAGGTGAAGAGGCCGCCGGCTTTGCTGATGGCTTCGAGGACGGTCATGGGATGAGCGAGTTCGTAGAGGCCTGGGGAGCTGATGCGGCCGAGCAGCCAGATGCGGCGGCTGTGGACTTCGCGGAGGGTGATACTGACCTGGGGTGATTGGATGAAGCGTGAGAGGCCGTGTTGGAGGAGGAGGGTGGTTTCTGCGATGGTGAGGCCCCAGACTTGCTGGCCGTTGAGGAGGTGGAAGTAGATGCGGCCGTCCGGGCCGACGAAAGTGGACTGTGGGCCATCGCCGGAGTTGAGGAGTTCGATGTCGATGACATCGCCTGGGCCGAGGCGGAAAGGGGAGGGGTCTGGGGAGAGGAGGGAGGGGTCTGGGGATTGGCTGAGGGAGGTTTTGACGACGTCGGCGGCGGTGGTGTCTGGGGTGGAGTGTGGGTTGAATTTTCTGACTTGTTGGTTTGAGTGGGTGCAGCTGGCGAGGGAGGCTGCGGCGAGGAGGGAAAGGAAGGGCGATGGTGGGGTTGGCGTCATCGGGCTGGCTGGCTGGGGTCCGGGAGGATGGGGCCGATGTTGTTGCCGGTCCATGTGGCTGCGCCTGTCTGGACGAAGGCGCGCATGGCGAGTGCGAGGACTTCGGTGGCGCGCTGCCATGGTTTTTCGTGGACGTAGATGATGTCGCGAGGTTTGAGGAGGACGTCTTTTTGTTTGCCAGCGAGGATGGCGGCGGCGTCGATGGTGATGATTTCGGGTTGTTTTGAGTCTGGCTGGGAGCGGACGATGAGGATTTTTTTCTTCCATGCGGAGGGGGAGAAGCCGCCGCGGATGGTGATGGCGCCGAGGGCTGAGAGGCCTTCGGTGACGCCGACGTGTCCCTGGGAGCTGACGGCGCCGACGATGCAGGCTTCATTGGATGAGCTGCCTGGGAAGTAGATGTAATCGCCTGGCTGGAGCTGGATATTCTGAGAGAGGTCGCCTTCGAAGAAGAGTTTGGAGAAGTCGACGGGGAGTTTTTTGCCGTCGCGGACGATGAAGGCGCGGCGGAGGTCGGCGATTTCGACGGTATTCTGTTCGACGAGGCCGGTGGCGATGCCGCGGGCGCGAGCGGTGGCCTCGAGGAGGGACATGGGTCTGTCGAGGGTGTAGGCTCCGCGGTCGGTGACGGTGCCGAGGATGAAGTATTTTTTGCTGCGGAAGGCGGCTGGGGTGACGATGATCTGGGCGTTGGTGATGTAGTTGCGGAGTGCTGAGGAGAGGCCGGTGCGGAGTTCGTCGATGGTGAGGCCTGCGGCTTTGAAGCCGTGGACCTGGAGGTAGTTGATGGTGCCGTCGGGGTTGATGGGGACCTGGGTGCGGGTGAATTCCCTGCGGCCGAAGACCTGGAGGTTGACGAGGTCGCCTGGGCCGAGGGTGAGGCGTTCCTGCCATGGGGCGAGGGGGGAGGGTGGGATTGGCTGAGGGAGGGGAGTGAAGGGTTTTGCGGGGTCTGGAGGGAGTGGGGGGTCCTGAGCTGGCTGTGGTGGGAGGGTGGAGTCTGGAGCGGGAGGGGAATCTGGAGTTGGGGATGGGGAGACTGGGGGGAGGTCGCCGTGGATGGGAGGGGGTGAGGAGAGGTTGAAGTCTTCGGGTTGATCCTGGGCGCGTGCGAGGGAGGCTAGGGAGAGGGAGGCTAGGGAGAGGGCGAGGCCGTATTTGGCGAGGTCCGGGAGTTTCAGGAAGATGGGGGGGATGCGGTTGAGGAGAGCGCCTGAGAGGTGGAGGTCGCTGAGTTTGAGGGTATCGATGATTGGGGAGACATCGTTGCGGAGGAGTTTGCCGCTTTGTGAGATCCAGAGGAGAGCGGGGAGGGATTCTGCGAGGATGAGGGCGTCGAGGCTGGATGCCGGGGGGAGTTCGACGAGGATGACGAGGTTAGGTTCGGCGGACCATGAGGCGAGGGCGGCGCGCCACAGATGGCGGGAGTGGTGGTTCCAGGGAGAAGGGGAGGGGGCGTTGATTTCGAGTGCTGGGGGGTTGGCGGAGCGGAGGTGTGCGAGGATACGGTCTGGTGAGTTGAGGGCGTCGCTGATGGGGACGGCGGAGTCACTTGGGGTGGCGTTTTCGGTGAGAGAGATGGCGAGGACCATGTGGCCGCGGTCGAGGGCGGCGCGAGCGAGGAGGTGGAGCCATGTGGATTTGCCTTCGCCGACTGAGGCGGAGAGGAGGCCTGCGATGAAGGCTGAGTCTGGAGGGGAGGGGATGGATCTGGAGAGAGTGGCCCATGTGGTGAAGCGCCAGAGGGCGAGAGCGGATGGGTCCATGGACTGTTGATCCGGGAGGGAGGCGATGAGCGGGGCGCGGGTGAGGCGGCGGAGGTCTGAAGGGGAGACGAGGGAGTCGGAGGTGGCGGCGGAGATGGCGCGCCATGCGATGACGGCTGCGGCGGCGAGGAAGGCACCGATGAGGGAGGCGATGACGAGTTTGAGGATGCGGCTGCTGACGGTGACGGTGTCTGGGGTGGCGGGTGTGAAGAGGCGGTAGTAGCCGAGGGCACGTTCTGAGTAGAGTTGTGCTTCGCGGAGGCGGCCTGCGAGGAGGTTGCGGGTTTCTTCGAGAGCGGCGACGCGGCCGCGGAAGCGAGAGAGGGAGAGTTGCTGGTCTGGGGTGGCGTCGAGTTTTTTACGGATCTGGTCGCGGAAGGAGGAGAGGCTGTCGATTTGCTTTTTGAGGGCTTCTTTGGAGGAGCGGAGGGAGACGGTGTCCAGGTAGAGGCTATTGGCGACGGCGTTGCCTGTGGATTGGAACGAGGCGGTTGGGTTTGAGGTTGAGATGGAGCGTTGTTTTTTTTCGAGGGCGTCGACGCGGGCCTGTTGTTCGACGACGAGGGGGAATTCTGCGGTATACTGGGTGAGCAGTTCGGCGAGGCGGTTGCGGGCTTCGTTGAGCTGCTGGGTGACGGGTTCCTGTTTGGCTAGTTCTGCTTCGGTGCGGGCGACGCGGTCGTCGATGGAGTCGTGTTCGATTCTGGCGGATTCGATGCGGAGGTCGAGTTCGGCGAGTTGTTTGAGGGCGGCGTCGATTTCTTTTTCCGGGTCGGCGAGGCCGGATTGTCTGGAGAAGGACATGAGTTCCTTCTGGACGGTGACGAGTTCCTGTTCGGTGCGTTCCATCTGTGAGGAGAGGAACGCGAGGAGTTCTTTGGATTCCTGGGCCTGGAGTTCGCTAGTGAGAGCGGCGACGTTTTCTGCGTATTTGTTGAGGCCTTGAGCGGCGAAGGCCGGGGAGACGTCTGTGGACCATGTGACGGAGATGAGGTCGGTATTTTTTTCCGGGCGGACGACGATTTCCTGCTGGAAGGCCTCGGGGGTGATTTTCGGAGTGAGGGAGGCTGCGGTTTTTTCCATGAGCGGGCCGCTGTTCATCAAGGTGGAGACGGTGGCGGCATTGAACTGGCGGGGGCGGAAGGATTCGCCGAGAGCGGAGGCCTGGAAGGAGGGGGTCATCTCGCGGCGGACGAGTTGGACCTGGGCGGTGTATTTGGTGGTGAAGTGCCAGCTGCCGAGGGAGAGGGCGGCGGCGGCGCCGAGGAGTGCGGCGAGGAGGATGGCAGGCCAGCCATTGGCGACGTGGATGGCGACGCGGAGGATGTCGAAGGGGAGGACGGATTTGACGGGGTGTGTGGGAGCCGTGGGATCAGCGGGTGGCCGAGGGAGCGGAGATGGAGCGATCACTGGGGCGGCGGCGGCGTTGGCTGTTGAGGCTGATCCGGCGCGCTGGGCGAGAGCGGACGGGCGGTGTTATGGATTAAGCGTGACGGAGTTGGGATTCAAGTCGCTGGAAGCATGGCGTATGCGTAGAGGATGGGAGTGGCGGAAGGGAAGGGAAAGGGCTTGCGACACGCGGGTGGGGCCTCAATTGAGGGGGTGGGGGCTTGTGGGGATTGCGGTATAGGGAAAGCCCTTGCTGGAATCGGGAAGGGCCCCTAATGGCCTTGCTGAGAGCTTCTGGGGTGTAAGGACGTTTTGGGCGCGCTCGGGGGGCTGGCCGGGTGCAATGATGGTGGAGTCAGAAATTGAACGCATGAGAGAAAGAGAGACGCAGGACGAAAGGACTGGGGCATTGGCGCCGGGAGAGGCGGCGCGTCTGGAGTCATTGAGGCGGTATGGGGTGCTGGATACGCCTGTGGAGGAGGTGTTTGACGATCTGACGAGGCTGGCGGGTCTGGTGTGCGGGACGCCTGTGGCGCTGCTGTCGTTGATTGATGGGGACCGGGTGTGGTTTAAGAGCCGGGTGGGGATGGATGTGTGCGAGATTTCGCGGGAGCATTCGTTTTGCGATCGGGCGATTGGCGGCGGGGAGTTGCTGGAGGTGGAGGATGCGCGGGAGGACGAGCGGTTTTGCGGGAGTCCGCTGGTGGTTGGGGAGCCGGGGATAGTGTTTTACGCCGGGGTGCCGCTGACGACTGATGACGGGTACCGTGTGGGGACGCTGTGTGTGGTGGATTGGGAGGCGAAGCGATTGACTGGGGAGCAGCGGGACGGGCTGGAGCGGCTGGGGCGGCAGGCGATGAGTCAACTGGAGTTGAGGATTCAGCGGGTGAGGCTGGAGGCTGCGGCGGTGGCGCTGCGTGAGAGTCACGAGAGGACCGAGCAGGTGATGGCTTCGGCGCTGGACGCGGTGGTGGGGATGGACAGCGAGGGGCTGGTGACGAGTTGGAATCCGCAGGCGGAGGTGATTTTCGGGTGGGGAGTGGAGGAGGTGGTGGGGCGTCGGCTGGAGGAGGTGCTGATTCCGGAGAGGGACCGTGAGGCGCACACGAGGGGATTGCGGCATGCGGTAGCGACTGGCGAGGGGTCGGTGTTCGGGCGCCGGATGGAGATGGGGGCGCTGCGGCGGGACGGGAGGGAGATTCCTGTGGAGCTGACGGTGACGAAGGTGGCGGTTGGAGGGGAGATGTTTTTCAACGCGTTCATTCGTGACATTTCGCAGATGAGAGCATCGGACGAGCGGTTGCAGCGGGCGGGTGGGTTATTGACTGCGGTGGGGCGGCTGCAGTCAGAGTTCATCAGTACGGCGCAGAGTGTGGAGACGTTTGAGGGGCTGCTGCAGCTGCTGCTGGAGTTTACGGGGAGCGAGTATGGGTTTGTGGCGGAGGTGAGGCGGGATGAGGAGGGTCGGCCGTATTTGAAGACGCATGCGATCACGAACATTGCGTGGAACGACGAGATGCGGGAGTTTTACGAGAAGCACCGGCAGGCTGGGCTGGAGTTCCGGAATCTGAAGACATTGTTCGGGGCGGCGCTGCTGGCGGAAGAGACGGTGATTGCGAATGATCCTGCGAATGATCCGCGGAGTGGGGGGTTGCCGCCTGGGCATCCGCCGATGCATTCGTTTCTGGGGGTGCCGATCAAGCAGGGCGGGGAGATGATTGCGTTTGTGGGGGTGTCGAACCGGCCGGGGGGTTATGACATGGCGCTGTTGGAGGAGATCGAGCCGTTGCTGTCGACGTATGCGACGATCATCCGGGGTTTCAAGTTAGGGAAGCAGCGGTTGTTGGACCAGAGGCGGATCGAGGGATTGAATGTGGATCTGGAGGCGCGGGCGCACGAGTTGGCGGAGGCGCTGCAGGAGAAGGGGCGGCTGGAGCATGAGCGGCTGGAGGCGTTGCGGGAGCATTCTGCGATTCTGGAGAGGAAGGTGGCGGAGCGGACGGCTGAGTTGGAGGAGTCGAGGAAGCAGTTTGAGGAGATGTTCGAGTTTGCGCCGGATCCGCTGGTGATGGCGGATTGCGGGGGGTTGATTCTGCTAGTGAACCGGCAGGCGGAGATGCTGTTCGGGTGGGGGCGGGAGGAGTTGCGTGGGCAGTTGGTGGATGTGCTGCTGCCGGAGGTGAGGCAGAAGGGGTATCTGGTGGCGGCGCGAGAAAAGCCAGGGGTGGCGGGGTCGCGGGAAGGGGGCCCTGGGCGGAGGAAGGACGGTACGGAGTTTCCGCTGGAGATCAGTCTGGGGACGGTGCGGTCGAGGGAGGACGAGATGATGGTGATCTCGATTCGGGATGTGAGTGAGCGTGTGAGGATGGAGGAGCGGGTGAAGCTGCAGGCGGAGGCGCTGGCGAGTACGAACGATATGATTTGGGTGACGGGGCGGGAAGGGTTGATCCGGTACTGCAACGAGGCGCTGCTGGAGACGTTCGGTTACACGCAGGAGGAGCTGAAGGGGCGGTGTCTTGGGGTGCTGCAATTGCCGCATCAGGAGGAGGAGTTGATGGGTGAGATGCTGCGGCGGGCGCGGGATGGGGGGACTGGGTGGCAGGGGGAAGTGATCAACCTGAAGAAGGACGGGACGGAGTTTCCGGTGTTCATGAGTATTTCGGAGGTGAGGGGATTGGACGGGCAGGCGTCGGGGATGATCGGGGTTTTGCGGGATATCTCGGAGCGGCGGGAGTTGGAGCGGGAGATGGCGCACATCATTTCGCACGAGCAGGAGCGGTTGTCGCAGGAGCTGCATGATCACCTTGGGGCGTACTGGGCGGGGATAGCGTTTCGGTTCAAGGTGCTGGCGCAGATGCTGGAGCGGAGGAGTGCGGAGGAGGCAGGGTATGCGCAGCAGTTGGTGCTGGAGGTGAATGCGGGGGTGCAGCAGGTGCGGAATTTTGCGAGGATGCTGGCGCCTGTGGAGCTGGCGACGGGGGGTCTGGCGGCTGGGTTGGCGCAACTCGGACGGGAGATGGAGACGGTGTTCAACATTGTGTGCCGAGTGGAGGTGGCTGAGGTTGAGCCTGTGCCGACGCTGGACATGAGTCTTGTGATGTACCGGATTGCGCAGGAAGCGGCGCGGAATGCGGTGCAGCACGGGCGGGCGAAGGAGGTGGAGATTGTGGTTACGAGTGATGCGTACAATCTGAAGCTGCAGGTGGTGAATGAGGGGCGGAGCTGGGATCCTGAGCGGGTGACGGGGGCTGGGCTTGGTTTGAGGATCATGAGGCACCGAGCGGAGAGTGTCGGTGGGACATTTGTGATTCATGCGACAGCGGAGGGGCGAACGGAGGCGGTGTGCCGGATCCCGCATGGGCCGAAGGAGAAGGTGCCGCGGCCAATGATTTCAGAATGAATACGAAGATCCGAGTGATGATTGTGGATGACCATCCGTTTTTCCGGGACGGTCTGGCGATGTGGCTGGACCAGCAGGTGGGGGTGACGACGTGCGGGGAGGCTGGGTCGATGGCGGAGGCGCGCGAGGAGATTGCGCGGTTGAAGCCGGATGTGGTGATAATGGATTTGCGGTTAGGGGATGGGGAGGGGTTGGAATTGATCCGTGAGATGGTGCCGAACTATCCGGAGACGAGGTTTCTGGCGATGTCGCAGTTTGATGAGGGATTGTATGCGCACCGAGCGCTGCAGGCGGGGGCGAGGGGTTATGTGATGAAGTGCGAGGCGACGGAGATGGTGATGTCGGCGATTGAGACGGTGATGGCCGGGAAGATTCATCTGAGTCCGACGATCGAGGTGAAGGTGCTGCAGAATCTGTTTCCGGACTTGGCGTCGCGGAAGGTGGATCTGAGCAAGTGTTCGGACCGGGAGCTGCAGGTGTTCGAGTTGCTGGGGATGGGGCGGAGCACGCGGGAGATCGGGGAGCATTTGAAGCTCAGTCCGAAGACGGTGGAGACGTACCGTGAGAACTTGAAGAAGAAGCTGCGGATGCAGGATGGGGCGGCGCTGCTGCGGACGGCGACGCTGTGGGCGGAGTCCGGGAGTCTGGGGAAGGAGACGGGCGAGATTGGGTTGTGAGGGCTGGCTGGAGAAGTCCGGCGTCACAGGCAGGATGCCCGAGCCACTTTGCTTCACGGGTCAGCCGCACTGGGCGCGATGGCGGAGGAGGTGGTCGGTTAGGACGAGGAGGGACATGGCTTCGACCATGGGGACGGCGCGAGGGAGGACGCAGGGATCGTGGCGGCCGCGGCCTTTGAGGGTGGTGTCCTCGTGGGGCAGTGCGGTGACGGTGTCCTGTTCGGACATGATGGTGGCGACTGGTTTGAAGGCGACCTTGAAGGTGATGGGTTCGCCGTTGGAGATGCCGCCCTGGACGCCGCCGGAGCGGTTGGAGGTGGTGCGGACCTTACCGTCCTGCATGCGGAAGGCGTCGTTGTGATCGCGGCCGGTGAGGAGGGTTCCGGCGAAGCCGCTGCCGATTTCGAAGCCTTTGGTGGCGGGGAGGCTGAGCATGGCTTTGGCGAGATCGGCTTCGAGCCTGTCGAAGACTGGTTCACCGAGGCCGGGTGGGCAATTGCGGATGACGCAGGCGACGGTGCCGCCGACGCTGTTGCCGTCGGAGCGAATTTGCCTGATGAGGTCGGTCATGGGGCCGACGGCGTTGGGGTCGGCGGTGCGGACGATATTGGATTCGACGTCTGCGGAGGAGACGGTGGCGGGGTCGACGGAGGCTTCGAGGTGCTGGACGGATTGGACCCATGCGATGACTTCGAGGCGTGGGGCGAGGGCGGCGAGGACCTTGCGGGCGACGGCGGCGGCGGCGACGCGGCCGATGGTTTCGCGTGCGGAGGAGCGGCCGCCGCCTTGCCAGTTACGGATGCCGTATTTGGCGTCGTAGGTGTAGTCGGCGTGGCTGGGGCGGTATTTGCCGGCCATTTCGGAGTAGGCTTCGGGGCGAGCGTCTTCGTTCCGGACCATGATGGAGATGGGGGAGCCGAGGGTGAGCCCGTTGAAGACGCCGGAGAGGATTTCGCAGCGGTCGAGTTCCTTGCGGGGTGTGACGATGTCGCTCTGGCCTGGGCGGCGGCGGTCGAGGTCGAGCTGGATGTCTTCTGCGGTGAGCGGGAGTTTGGGTGGGCAGCCGTCGATGACGACGCCGACGCCACCTCCGTGGCTTTCACCCCATGTGGAAATTCTGAAGAGCTGGCCCCATTGACTGGACATAGTGGGGTCGGGATAGACTGATGGGGAGAGGGGGGCAAGCCGGGATATGGGTCAGCCCTGTTTCCATGATGGGGGGAGGTCTGATTTGGTGGCGCGGAGGATGGCGAGGATGTCGGCGCGTTCCGAGGTGGAGAGGTGGGTGTAGCCGGGGATGGGGGTGGGTGAGGAGAGGATCTGGAAGAGCCGCTGGTAGAGCATGGTGCGGAAGCGGTCGGGGAGGGCGTCCCATTGTTGTGAGTAGATGAGGTAGCTGCAGCGGTATTTGAAGAGACGGGTGAGGAGGTTGAAGTCCTTGAGGGATTTGCCGTCGGGGGAGGGTTTGCGATTGGCGCGGAAGGAGGATTGGAAGTCGTGGTGGCCGTCGATGCCGCCGTCGGGGAGGGGTGCTTCCTCGCAGAAGAGGAGACAGCGCATGATTTTTTCGGTGTGGCTATCGGCGACGATTTTCGTGGAGCCGACGAAGTCGTCGGTTTCGGGTTCTGCGAGTTCGCGGCGGAGGGCTTTCTGGCGGGTGATGGCGCTGCGGAGGTCGTAGGCGGCCTCGGTGAGACGGCTTTGCATGGCGACCTGGTGTTCCAGGGTCATGAGGGCGACGATGTCGCTGTCTGGGCGGAGGTGTGAGGAAGTCTTGAAGAGGTGGTCGAGGGAGGAGAGATTGGCGCCAGGTTCCTTGTCGAGGGTGACGTTGCCGTTGAGTTGGGTGGCGATGGCGTTGCCCATGTGGCGAGCGGTGCCGTGATTGCCGGTGACGTACCAGCCGCCCCAGCGGGATTCGATGGGGCTGGAGTGGTCGATGAGGGAAGTGCCAGCCTGGAGGAGAGGGGTGCCGTCTTTGTCAGGGAAGACCGAGCGGATCATGACGCCGGGGACGTTGTTGGTCATGCTGCCGCCGTGGCAGTTCATGCAGATTTCGGAGCGGTCGAGGCGGGGTGTGGCGCGGTCTGGTCGGTCGGTGTTGAGGGAGTAGAAGACCGGGCCGAGGTGTGGGTCGAGGCCTGCGAACTCGATGAGACCGCCGGGGACCCAACCGACGTAGGTGTCGTCGCTGAAGTAGACGGCGCGTGGGTTGGAGGGGGTGATGCGGTCTTTCTGGACGCTGGTTTTGGAGAAGACGAGGACTTGTGAGGCTTCGGGGACGGCGAGTTCGGCGAGGACGCGGCGGAGGAGGGCTTTGGGGTTGGCGCTGTCGATGGGGAAGCGGCCGGATTGGAGGGCGGCGTCGAGGGCGGTGCAGCGGTCGTGGAGGGGGGCGGAGAAGTAGTGGTGGGGGGCTTCCTCGTATTCGATGCGCTGGGCTCGTGCGGAGGAGGCGGCGGCGAGGGACGCGGCGGCGGCGAGCGGGATGAGAAGGCGCATGGGAGGACTACGCGACGGGGTGCGTGGTTCTGCCGCGTGGATATTGGCGAAGGGTGCGCGGATCTTAGTTTCCGCCTGGGAAGTTACATACCTGGGTCGTCGCGGGTGAGAGGTTCCGGGCGAGCGGCTTCGAGGGCGTAGGCGAGGTGGGGGGTGTAGAGGAGCGGTTCGAGGAGGAAAGAGTCGTGGCCCTTGTGGCTGTGGGCGGTGATGTGCATGACGCTGACGCCGGCGTCCTCGAGGTGACGGACGAGGGCGGCTTGTTCTTCGGGGTAGAAGCAGAAGTCGCTGTCGATGCTGAAGACGAGGTAGTGGTGGTGGTGGGCGCGGGAGCGTTCGAGGAGTTCGGGCCATGAGGAGGCGTTGCCTTC
>CANHUG010000020.1 GCA_947462995.1 Verrucomicrobiales bacterium
AGCAAGGTCGACGCCACCACCGTCCACGCCGCCAGTTCCCACGCAGGAATCTTCTCGTCCCTCGCCGCTTCTCCTACCAAAATCAGCTTCTCCGCCTCCCCGGGTGCCGCCCGGAACCGTGCCACCTGCCGCTCCAGCAAACCACCAAGGGCCGACACTTCCCTCTCCCCGGCACGCCGCGACGTGCACAGCCGGAATCCCGCCGCCAGCCGCGCCTTCTCATCCGCGCCCGACTTGATCATCCGCTCCGCCAGCACCCTCGCCGCCTCCAGATAAACCGGATCATTCAGCAGCACCAGCGCCTGCAATGGCGTGCTCGTCACCGACCGCTCCGCCGTACAGATCTCCCGGTCCGGCGCATCAAAAGTTGCTAGTGATGGCGGCGGACACGTCCGCTTCCAGAAGGTGTACAATCCCCGCCGGTACGCATCCGCTCCCTTGCTCGGCGTGTACACCTGCCCGGTCCAGTTGCCCGAATCCTCACGCTTCGACAGTTCCTCCCACAACCCCGGAGGCTGCGGCGGAAACACACTCGGCCCACCCACTTTCGCATTCAGCAGCCCGCTCACCGCCAGCGCATTGTCCCTCACAAATTCCGCCGCCAGCCGGTGTCTCGGTCCGTGCGACAGCAACCGGTTCTCCGGATCCTTCTCCAATGCCTCCGGCGTCGCCGCCGCCGACTGCCGGTAACTATGACTCGTCACCAGCATCCTCACCAATCGCTTCACATCCCACCCGCTCTCCCGGAAATCCACCGCCAGCCAATCCAGCAGCTCCGGATGACTCGGATACTCTCCCTGCAGCCCGAAATCATTCACCGTCTTCACCAGCCCGCGCCCGAAAAACATCGACCACATCCGGTTCACCGTCACCCGCGCCAGCAACGGATGCTCCGCCCCCGTCAGCCACGCCGCCAATGCCCGCCGGTCTCCAGGAGCCCCCTCCGGCAACCCGCCCAGCGCCGCCGGCACCCCCGGCACCGTCTTCTCTCCCTTCACATCATACTGCCCTCTCTCTAGCATGAACGTATCCCGCGGCTTCTCCATCTGCTGCATCACCATCACCGTCGGAAATCCCCGCCGCACTTCCTCCAATTCCCGGCGCTTCGCCTCCACCGGCACCTGCCCGCCCGCCAGCGCCGCATCCATCGTCACCGCCAGCCGGAACTTCCCGATCGCATGCAACACCACCGGACTCTCAAACCGCAACCGCACCACCATCTTCCCACCCGCCGCCCGGAATGGCTCGCACGCAAACCACGCCTTGTCCCCCGCATGCCGATCGTTCCCATCCACCGCCCAACCCGTCGACGGCTTCCCATCCACCGCCTGCCCGATCTCATAACCCTTCTGCGAATAACTCGCCGCCGCACGCGTCAGCTTCACTCCCTCCACCTCCACCTCCGACAACACAAAATTCCCGTTCGTCGCCCGACCCGGCCCATTCCCCGCCAGCGTCCCATCTGTCAGGGTCTCCAGCCTGATCCCCCGAATCTCCCCAGCCGGCACCTCGCACTCCACCCGGTAAACATCCGTCGCCCCCTGCGGCCCCTTCGCCAGCACCGATTGATCCGCCTGCCGCTCCAGCACCGCACCACCCGTCGACTCCATCTTCACCGGCACCGCCACCACCCACCCGCGCTCGCCATCCGCCCCGACCGCGCTCTCCGCCGCCTTGATCTCCGCCTCCAGCGCCGCAATCCGCGCCTCCTGCTCCGACGTCGGCACACTCAGCACCGGCTCCGCATTACCACGGTTCCCATCCAGCCCGCGCTCCGGCACCGCGTTGAAATACGCATACAGCGAATAAAAATCCCGCATCGTCAGCGGGTCATACTTGTGATCGTGACACTGCGCACAATTCATCGTCAGCCCCAGAAACACCGTCGAAAACGTGTTCACCCGATCCACCATGTACGCATTCAGATACTCCTCGGCAATCGCCCCGCCCTCGAAGTTGATCATGTTGTTCCTCACAAACCCGGTCGCAATCACCTGTTCCCGCGCCGCCTTCGGCATCAGATCTCCTGACAACTGCTCCCTCACAAACTGATCGAACGGCTGATTCCGGTTGAACGCACGGATCACCCAGTCCCTCCAAATCCACATCTCCCGTCCACTGTCCAGATGGTACCCGTGCGTATCCGCATACCGCGCCAGATCCAGCCAGTGCTGCGCCATCCGCTCGCCGTACGCCGCTGTCCCTAGCAAACGATCCACCGCCTTCTCATACGCATCCCCAGAACCATCCGCCAGAAACGCATCCAGTTCCTCCACCGTCGGCGGCACCCCCGTCAGATCCAGCGTCACCCGCCGCAGCAATCGCTCCCGATCCGCCTCTCCCCTCGCCTTCCATCCCTCCTGCTCCAACCGCGCCAGCACAAACGCATCCACCGCATTCCGCACCACCGCCCCATCCCCCAACACCGCACTCCCCGCCGCCACCTCCGGCACCGCCGCCCGCCGCGGCACCTCAAATGCCCAATGCTTCGCATACCCGGACCCATTCGCGATCCACGACTGCAACACCGCCACTTCCTTCTCCGCCAGCGGCCGCTTCACCTTCGGTGGCGGCATCACTTCATCAGGATCCGTCGACACAATCCGCGCCTTCACCTCCTCCGCATCCCATCCCGGTTGATCCAGCCGGAGCTTCGCCTCCCGCTTCTTCTCGTCCGGCCCGTGACAACTGTAACACTTGTCCGACAGCACCGGCCGCACGTCACGGTTGAAATCCGGGCCCGCAGCACGGGCACGCAGGACCACACCCGGCCCAATGGCAAGAATCAGCAGAACTCTCAGTCGCATGCGTCCCTATACGGTCCGCATCACCCCGATGTTTGCCCCAATTTTCTCCCGACCCCTCAGGCCTTCAGCGTCCCGCGCACTTTCTCCAGCAGCGCCTTCGTCGCCTTGATCCCCTCAACCTCACCAAGCTTGCTGCCCTCATACTCAATCCCGACAAACCCGTGCCACCCGTGCTTCTTCACCACGATGTCCAGCATCTTGTGGTAATCCGTATGCGTCTCCTCCCCGGCCTCATTGAAGTCGTGGCTCTTCGCGCTCACGCCCTTCGCATACGGCATCAACTCGTCCACACCCTTGTAACGATCATATTCCGCATTCCCATCCAGCCGGAAATTCCCGAAATCAGGCAGGGTCCCGCAATTCTTCAATCCCACATCCTTCATCACCCCGGCCAGCCACCCGCCATCACTCGAAAGCTGCCCGTGATTCTCCACAATCACCCCGATCTGATACGGTGCCGCCACCTCGCTCAACCGCCGCAACCCATCCACCGCCCGCTTCGCCTGCTCTTCCCTCGTCCCCTTCCCCGCCGTGTGCGCATTCACCCGGATGCTGTGGCAACCCAGCGCCTTCGCCGCCTCGATCCACTTCTTGTGATTGTCCACCGCCTTCCCCCGCGCCGCATCATCAGGATCCCCAAGATGCCCCTCGCCATCACACATGATCAGCACACTCGTCACCCCCTCGCCCTCGCAGATCTTCTTCAACTCCGCCACATACGCCGCATCCGTCGCCTTGTCCTTCCAGAACTGATTCACCCACTCCACCCCATCAATCCCGAAATCCTTCTTCGCCATCACCGGAAAATCCGTGTTCTTCATCTGCTTCGCAAACAACGCCTTGTGCAATGACCACTGCGCCAGCGAAATCTTGAACGCAGGCACCGCCTCCGCCGCCACCAGCCGGGAACTCATTGGCGCTGCCACCACACCGGCTGCCATCGTCAGAAAGGAACGTCGCGAGGTTTTCATATCAGATCAGTTGGAATGAATTTACCCGTCATCATCGCGGGATGCCGCCCCGCCGCCAACCATAATTTCTCCGCTTCCATGGATTCTCGCCCCTCAGGGATTTGAGCTTGCCAACTCCCGGCCGGATGCGCATCTCATCCCCGCGCACCCCCCCGCTCCAAAAGCCATGAAAAAGCTCTTCCCAGCCCTCTCCGCGCTCCTCTTCTCCTCCCCTCTCGCTATGAGCCAGGCCACCATCACCAAAGAACCCTTCGGCAATCTCAAAGACGGCCGCGCCGTCAGCCTCTACACCCTCGCAGCCAAAGACGGCGCTTCCGTCCGTATCACCAACTTCGGCGGCATCATCGTCAGCATCGATGTCCCCGACCGCTCCGGCAAACTCGACAGCGTCGTCCTCGGCAAGGACTCCATCGCTGAATACGAAGCCGGCCACCCGTTCTTCGGCTGCCTCACCGGCCGCTACGCCAACCGCATCGCCAAAGGAAAATTCACCCTCGACGGCACCGCCCATTTCCTCGCCGTCAATAACGGCCCCAATAGCCTCCACGGCGGCAAAGAAGGCTTCGACAAAAAACTCTGGTCCGTCAAATCCGCCATCCTCAAAGATGGCGCCCCCACTCTCGTCCTCGCCTACTCCAGCCCAGACGGCGAAGAAAACTACCCCGGCAAACTCGACTGCGAGGTCACCTACTCCTTCAACGACCGCCACGAGCTCTCCATCGCCTACTCCGCAGTCACCGACAAACCCACCGTCGTCAATCTCACTAACCACTCGTACTTCAACCTCGCAGGCCACGGCCACGGCACCATCCTCGACCACATCCTCGAAATGCCCTGCGGTTCCTACACCGACACCGACGCCACCCTCATCCCCACAGGCGAGGTCCTCTCCGTCACCGGCACCCCGCTCGACTTCCTCAAACCTACCCGCATCGGCGACCGCATCGACAAAACCGACTTCCTTCCGATCAAGTACGGCGAGGGCTACGACCACAACTTCGTCATCAACGGCCCCAGAGGCGAACTCCGCACCGCCGCCAAAGTCAAAGACCCGGTCTCCGGCCGCACGCTCGAGTGCCTCACCACCGAACCCGCCGTCCAGCTCTACACCGCCAATCACCTCGAAAAAGAATACAAGGGGCGCGACGGCCGCACCTACACCCGCCGCGGTGCCTTCTGTCTCGAAACCCAGCACTTCCCGGACAGCCCCAACCACCCGTCCTTCCCCTCCACCGTCCTCCGCCCCGGCCAGACCTACCAGCACACCTGCGTCTACCGCTTCGGTGTCGCCAAATGACCGCGCCCCAAGCCCCGGCGCTCCATCTCCATGCACGCTGACGCCGCGCAGCGTCTCTCCGACGCCGAAGCACGCTTCGAAGCCGCACGCCGCCGCGTCGGCATCTGGTTAGGCCCGCTCGCCGCCGCCCTCCTCCTCGCCTTCCCCATCCCCGGGCTCTCCCCGGAAGCCCAGCGTCTCGCCGCCGTCCTCGCCCTCGCCGTCATCTTCTGGATCACTGAGGCCATCCCCATGGCCGCCACCGCCCTCCTCGCTCCAGCCCTCTGCATCCCCCTCGGCATCGCCGACGACAAGGCCATCCTCGCCCCCTTCGCCTCCCCCTCCATCTTCCTCTTCATCGGCAGCTTCTTCCTCGCAGAAGCCATGCGCCGCCACGGGCTCGACCAGCGCATGGCCCTCTGGCTTCTCACCAGACGCGGCGTCACCCGCTCCCCCTTCACTCTCTTCGCCGCCCTCGGCGCCATGACCGCCATCCTCTCCATGTGGATGAGCAATGTCGCCACCACCGCCATGATGCTCCCCGTCGCCACCGGGGTCCTCAACGCCTGCCCAGGCCTCCGCGACAACCGTCGCCTCCAGTGCGACCTCGTCCTCCTCATCGCCTTCGCCGCCTCCGTCGGCGGTCTCGGCACCCCCGTCGGCACCCCGCCCAACATCATCGCCATGGGCTTCCTCAAAAAACTCTCCGGCGACTCCATCACCTTCGTCGACTGGATGAAAATCGGCGTCCCCCTCGTCTTCGTCCTCACCGCCTTCCTCCTCTGGTGGCTCCGTCCAAAAGGCGTCGTCTTCACCGACCGCGCCGCCATGGACGCCGACCTCCTCGCACGCCGCTCCGCCCTCGGCCCCCTCACCCCCGGCCAACTCAACACCGCCTTCGTCTTCTCCCTCGCCGTCGCCCTCTGGATGTACCCAGGCCTCGTCGAACTCACCACCGGACAACGCATCCTCGGCGTCGACTGGATGGCCCGCTACCTCAAAGAAGAAACCGTCGGTCTCCTCGCAGGTCTCTCTCTCTTCCTCCTCCCCACCAATCTCAAAAACCACGAGTTCACCCTCACATGGGAAGAAGCCGTCGGCATCGACTGGGGCACCATCTTCCTCTTCGCAGGCGGCCTCGCCCTCGGTACCCAGATCTTCGCCACTGGCCTCGCCGACGCCATGGGCCGCTCCATGAGTTCAGCCCTCGGCCAACCCTCCCTCTGGTCCCTCGTCGCCGCAGGCGTCATCCTCAGCATCATCCTCAGCGAGGCCACCTCCAATACCGCCTCCGCCAATGTCATGGTCCCCCTCTTCATCATCCTCGCAGGCTCAGCCAGTCTCCCCCAACGCCCAGTCGCACTCGCCGTCAGCCTCGCCTGCAGCTTCGGCTTCATGCTCCCCGTCTCCACTGGCCCAAACGCCATGGCCTACAGCACCGGCCTCGTCCCCCTCCCTCGCATGATCCGCGCAGGCATCGCCCTCGATATCGTCGGAGCAGCCGCCGTCTGGCTCGCCGTCCGCCTCCTCTCCTGATCCCCTCCTCTTTCCCTCAAACCCCCGAAATCTCGCGGGCTGTGCAAAAAACCACTTGGCAATCCCCAAATCTCCGCTACGAATCACCCACCGAAACACTTCGGGAAGTGGGGTATTAGCTCAGTTGGTAGAGCACCACAATGGCATTGTGGGGGTCAGCGGTTCGAATCCGCTATGCTCCACCACTTCTCTCCCCTCCGGCTCTCCCGGAGGTCACCACCAAGGAATCCCCCTCGCGCGTTTCCTCACCCCCGTCCCCTGACGGCTTCTCCAATCCAGACCCGGCCCCATCGCGCCCCAACCCCGGCCCCTCCGAGCCAACTCGCCATCTCCGCCAAAAACAACCCAAGCCGGACACCACCACTGTCTCTCACAGCGCAGCATCCGGCCCGGATCACTTCAGTCTCTCAACCCAACTCAGCGCGTCTCAATCCGCACCCGGAAATACCGCGTCCCCGGCGCAATCGCCACCTGCCGAGTCGTCGAATCCCCCACCGCAGCAATCCCCTGCTCCACAGGAGCCCACCCGATCAGATCACCTGTCCCCTCAATCGTATAGCTCACGCCCGACTTCGAGTTCCACGTGATCTCCATCACATTCCCAGTCCGCACCAATCCAGTCACCCGGATCCCCTCAGGTCCACCCGCAAACAGATTGTAAATCTCCCCGCGGTTCAGCGTCCCGTCATAAATCCGGAACTCGTTGAATGACCCCGTCAGGTTCGCATCGCCACCATACTGCGACCGGCCCAGCCAGTTGTTCACGTCCTCAATCTGATTCAACCGCCAGTCCAGCGCCGCATTCTGCTGAATCCAAACGCCGTCACGGTTGAAGCTCGAAACGCTCGCCACCCCGGAACTGGAATCCACCGTCGCCGCGAAGAAGATCTCCACCCCCGGACCCGGATCAAACAATCCCACGTTCGTCAGCGACCAGTCATAGCCCGACTCACCACTCGTCGGCGTCTTCAACACAAACCGCTGGTCGTTCAGAACAGTCCCCCGCGATGCCGCAAGCAGCATGTAACTCGTCCCGTTCCCAATCCCGTTCGGCGGCACTTCGCCATTCGAACTGTTCCCGAAGTCCCACACGCGCGACCAGTTGTTCGCCGCATCAATCGTCACCCACGCCACCGCCGTAACCCGCGGCTTGGAACTGATGATCCCGTTAGGCAGGTCAATGTACGGCGAATTCCCGTCGTTCGGCCCGCCCGGCAGCAGCACACTCGCGCCATTCGCCGTCGCACCCGTCCCACGCACCACCCCGTGCGCACCGCCCACGGAATCCGTCACCACCGTCCCGTCAGCCAGCTGCCCGCTCAATTCATTGAACGTCCAGCGGTGCGCCATCGTCCTGACCTGCGCCAGCGGATTCGCCGGCAACGGATCCGCTCCATCCAACGCCAGATCCCGGTCCGTATCCTGATTCGATGGATCACCTCCCGTCTGCACTTCCGCAGCATCACCAAGCCCGTCAATGTCAGTATCCGCATTCACCGGACTGCTCCCAGTGTTCGTCAGCGACAGATACACGTTCGTCCCAGTCTCCACCGCATCACTCAACCCGTCCCCGTCAGTGTCCGCTTTCGTAGGATCTGACCCACGTCCCATCTCCACCAGCGCCGTCAGTCCGTCGCCGTCAAGATCCGATCCCGGCGCCGGTGCCCCCGGATTCCGGTCCACATACCACGCCGGCCAACCGCTCGGATCCATCACCTTCAACGTCACAATGTCCGTCCCCGCATTCGTTCCCGACGGCAGGGTGTTCGGCCCCTTGTTCATGCTCTTCACCACATCCGCAGGCGTAAACGCCCCGGAATAAACCCGGAACTCATCAAACTCCCCGCCAAAACTGCCGTCACCAGACCAGTTAGACCGCCCCAGCCAGCAGTTCACATCGTTCAACTGATCAAGCGTCAGCCGCGTGTCCGGCGTCGGAATCGCCACGCCATTCTCGTAATACGCCAGCTTCCCAGTCGTCTCGTCCACCGTAAGCACAAAATGGAACGGCGTCCCCACCGTGTTCGGCGACGCAGCGAACTCCACCCCGTAATTGTTACCGGTCCCGCCCGCCGCATCGTCGTTCGTCCAATCCACCCGCCGCAGGTTCACATCGTCCCCACGCGCCGCCGTGATGATCAGATAGTCCAATCCGCGCGTGTTGTTCTGACTGATCCGGCCCGACGGGAAAATCTCTCCCATCGCTCCACCGGGATACGATGACCCGAAGTCCATCAGCCGCTGCCAGCCGCCATCAAACCGGTTCGCCACCGTCACCCAGCCCTCGAACGTCACCGCCCCACGGCCACCCTTCGCCCGCGCAAACCGCGACGCCATCCCGTTCGGCAGATCCACGTACGCCGCCGTTCCATTGCTCCCGCCATATCCAGCCCCCGGAAGCGTCAGCGCACTCCCCGTCCACGTCGCCCCCTCACCACGCACCTGACCATTCCAGCCACTCACGCTGTCCGTCACCGTCGCGCCGCTCGCACTGTTGAAGCTGTACCGTGTCGTCAGGAACAACACCGGAATGCTCGACGCACTCAGCGGATTCGATCCCGCCGCCACTTCGGTCCCATCCCCGTAAGTGTCGCCATCCGTATCCACATTCAACGGGTTCGTCCCGCGTGTCGCCTCGTTCCCGTCCGTCAATCCGTCCCCATCCGTATCCGCTAGCAGCGGATCAGTCCCGTTCACCGCTTCCTGCCCGTCACTCGAGCCATCCGCGTCACTGTCCGCAACCCGCGGATTCGTGCCCGTCTGAAACTCCTGCACGTTCGTCCGACCATCCGTGTCAGGATCCAATCCACCTTGACCACCCACATTCGGATCAATGTCCACTCCCGCATAACGAATCTCCCACCAGTTCGGCAGGCTGTCACTGTCACTGTCCGTCGGCGCTGGCAGCACCGCATCCGGTCCCGCCAGATCATTACGCGCCACTTCCCCAGCCGTCAGCGCACGATCATAAATCCGGAACTCGTTGAACTCTCCCTGCACGTTCTGGTCGCCCGTCCAATTGGACCGTCCCAACCAGTTGTTCACGTCATTCAGATTCACCATCCGAATCCCCGCATCCAGAATCTCCGTCACCGGCACCCCGCCCTCATACATCCAAACCCCGACTCCATTCCGCCACACCACCGTCAAATGCCGCTCCACCCCCATCACCACGCCCACATCCGTCGTCACCGTCGCACCTGGCCCGCCCGCCCCCAGCGCCCCATTGCCCGCCGGGTCCACATTCCTCAACTCCAGTCGGTTCACATTCACATTCCCCCCAACGTCCGACGTCAGCGCAAAGTAGTCTGAACCATTCCCCGCTCCACCCGGCCCCGTAAACTCGGTATTGTTCGAACTCCCAAAGTCAAACACCCGACCCCACGTCCGCGGAGCCGTGTTCCGGAACCACACCTCCAGCGTCACTTCCCCACTCCCCCCAAGCTCCGGTGCACGCGAACTCACCAACCGGTTCGGCAAATCCACATACGCTTCCGTCGCCGACCCGCCACCAGGCAGCGACACCGCAGTCCCCGTAAAGGTCGCGTTCGCCCCCAGCACCCGCCCATGCTGGAACCCAGCACTGTCCGTCACCACCGTCCCATTCGTCGCCGCCCCAGCCCCGTTGTTGAAACTCCACCGGTGAATCGGCCCACTCGTCAGCGCCGCCACAGGACTCGTAAACGGAAACCCGGCCTTCTCCTCATGATAGTTGTTCAATACCTGCGCCCCCGTCAGCGCCCCGTCATGAATCCGCACCTTCGCAATAAACATCGTCCCGCGGTTCGCACCCGTCGGCGTCACTCCATCCCCCTCCATCTGCGACCCAATCAGCATCGGCCCGGGATGCGTGTTCAGAAACAACCCGCCCTCCGAATTGTTAGGCTCGCCGTCGACATACAGCTGCGTCGTGTCCGACGGAACGTCCGCTCCATTCCCCGTTCCGGTATGCACCACCACAAGATGCCGCCAGTTCCCCGCCGTCGGATACGGATTCCAATTCAAATCCGGCGCCCCCCACTGCCCCACCGCACTCCACGTCGGATGCGTCCCATACAAACACGAAAAATTCATCCCCTCACCACCACCACGCCGTCCCCACGCCAGAATCGTCTCCTCCGCGGACCCATTCAACCCCCGCGGCGCTTCATTGTACACCCACATCTCCACCGACCGCGATGGCTGCGGCCCCACAATCCCAGCCGGCGCATTCATCCGCACCGGCGTCCCCGGTGCCACCGTCTGATTCACCACACTCATCAAGAACGAATCACCATCCAGATACAGTGCCGGCACCGTCCCGTCAGGCGCGTTCCGGATCACCGGCACCGTACTGCCCCCACCAATCGCCTCAAAACCACCACCAACCGTCCCCGCATTCGCAATGTACTGCAGCGCCCCAGCCGGCTGGGTCGTGAAATCAAGATTCACCAGCAGATTCTCCGCCGTCTGAATCTGAGCATGAGCCTGCTGCGCAATTGCGGCAAGAAGGCACATTTCGAGGCTGCGGCGCTTGGCACCGCCCATACGGGCAATTTTATGTCTTTTCATTGGGGGGAACTCCAGATTGCAAAAACCACCCAGTTTTCGTCAACGCCTAATTTTCAAACCACCTGCCCCGTAATCCACCCCGGTTCCCCCCCGTACTCCTCCACCATGCCCCCATCTCCACCCCCGCGCTTCCACGGCATCATCCCTCCCATCGCCACTCCCCTCGCTGCACCCGACCAACTCGATATCCCAGCCCTCGAACGGCTCATCGAACACCTCATCCTCGGCGGCGTCCACGGGCTCTTCGTCCTCGGCAGCACCGGCGAAGCCCCCAGTCTCAGCCCCACCCTCCGCCGCTCCGTCATCACCGAATCCATCCGCATCACCCAACGCCGCATCCCCGTCATCGTCGGCATCACCGACACTTCCCTCACAGAATCGATTGCCCTCGCCGCCTTCGCCGCTGATGCCAACGCCGCCGCCGTCGTCGCCGCCCCGCCGTTCTACTTCCCTATCACTCCAGCGGACCTCGACCGCTACTACGCCGCTCTCACCGCCGCCGTCCCGCTCCCGCTCTTCCTCTACAACATGCCCGCCTTCACCAAGGTCCCCGTCTCCCTAGCCACCGCCGAACGCGCCCTCCAGAACCCTCGCATCATCGGCATCAAAGACAGCTCCGCAGACATGATCCAAGTCCACGGGCTCCTCCAACTCGCCTCCCAGCGCCCCGACTGGTCGGTCTTCGTCGGCCACGAACAACTCACCGCCGAAGCCGTCCTCCTCGGCGCCCACGGCGGCATCAACGCCGGAGCCAATCTCCTCCCCGCCTTCTACGCCTCACTCTACAACGCCGCCGCCGCCGGCGATCTCGCCACCGTCCGCTCCCTCCAACCCAAAGCCGTCCAGATCGCCTCGCTCCTCTACTCCGTCGGCCCTCCCGCCACTTCCCTCGTCCGCGGCGTCAAAGGAACCCTCGCCCTCCTCGGCATCTGCTCGGACCTCATGGCCGAACCCCTCCACGCCTTCTCCGACCCCGAACGCGCCGAACTCCGCCGCCGCATGCTCCTCTGCGGTCTCACTCCCGCCCTCCCGTGAAATCCCTCATCCTCTCCGCCGTCTCCTTCGCCCTCACTCTCCACGCCACAGCCCTCGATCGTCTCGCCTATCAAAACCCCGGCCTCCACGTCTCCCTCGGCGTCGGGCTCTGGGCATGGCCCGTCCCCACCGACGCAGACCACGACGGCGACTTCGACCTCATCGTCTCCTGCCCCGACAAGCCCTCCAACGGGGTCTGGCTCTTCGAAAACTCTTCCGGCGACACCGCCCATCAAAAGCTCCCCGTCTTCAAACCCGCCCGGCGTCTCAGCAGCACGGTCCACTACATCATGCCCAGCTACGTCAACGGCCAACTCCGCGTCCTCAGCCCAGGCTGGGAATACCCGGACTTCGCCCGCCACGGCACCGCCACCCGCTTCCGCATCCCCGCAGACCCCGGCTTCTACCACCCCGAAGGCTCCGCCCGCGGCGGCCCGCGCCTCCGCCACCACCAGTGGCGCTACGCCGACTTCGACGGCGACCAACGCCCCGATCTCATCGCAGGCATCGAGGACTGGAGCCACTACGGCTGGGACAATGCATGGAACCCTGACGGCCACTGGACCAACGGCCCGCTCAAGGGCTTCCTCTTCGTCTTCCGCAACACCGGCTCCACCACTGCCCCCGAATACGCCCCACCCTTCCAGATCCGCATCGGCAACGTCCCGCTCCAAACCTTCGGCTGCCCCTCCCCTAACTTCATCAACTGGGACGACGACGACGACCTCGACCTCATCACCGGCGAATTCCTCGACTCGTTCTCCTACTTCGAAAACTCCGGCACCAGCTCGGAACCTCGCTACTCGCCACCACGCCCGCTAACCGATCCCTCCGGCAACCCCGTCCGCATGGAACTCCAGATGATCGTCCCCGTCGCCTTCGACTGGGACAAGGACGGCGATCACGATCTCATCACCGGCGACGAAGACGGCCGCGTCGCCTTCATCGAATGCCTCAGCCTCGCCACCCCGGACCATCCTCCTGTCTTCGCCCAACCCGTCTACTTCCAGCAGGAAGCCGACTCGCTCAAATGCGGCGCTCTCGCCACGCCCGTCGGCACCGACTGGGACGGCGACGGCGACTCCGACATCCTCTCAGGCAACACCGCCGGCTTCATCGAATGGTTCGAAAACCTCAGCGGCCCTAACCACCCCAACCCCAGATGGGCCGCCCCCCGGCGTCTCTCCGCCGGCGGCACCACTTTCCGCATCATGGCCGGCCCTAACGGCAGCATCCAGGGCCCCGCCGAAGCCAAATGGGGCTACACCACGTTCTCCGTCGCCGACTGGAACCTCGACGGGCTCCCCGACATCGTTCTCAACAGCATCCTCGGCGAGGTCGTCTGGCTCCGTAACACCGGCACCCGCTCCTCCCCAGCCCTCGCCGCCCCGGAACCAGTCACCGTCGCTTGGTCCTCCCCTCAACCCACCCTGGCATGGGGCTGGCGCAAACCCTCCGGCAACGCCCTCCTCACTCAATGGCGCACCACCCCGGTCGTCCACGACTTCAACGCCGACGGTCTCCCCGACCTCGCCATCCTCGACACCGAGGGCTACCTGGCCTTCTTCGAACGCCGCCGTTCCGGCAATTCCCTCGAACTCGCACCCCCACGCCGCGCCTTCCTCGACGCCAACGGCCAACCGCTCCGCCTCAATCCCAAATCCGCCGGAGCCAGCGGCCGCCGCAAACTCTGCGTCACCGACTGGGACGGCGACGGCCAGTTCGACTTCCTCCTCAATTCCTCCAACGCCGACTTCCTCCGCCAGACCCACGCCACCAATAACACATGGTCCTTCGCCAACGCCGGCTCACTCTCCCCTCGCAATATCGAAGGCCACGACGTCAGCCCAGGCACCGCCGACTTCGATGGTAACGGCATCCCCGACTTCATCGGCGGCGCAGAAGACGGCCGCATCTACTTCCTCAAAAACCCTCGCTCCCCCTGATCCCACCACCAGGGCTTCGCCCCCCGCTTCGCCCTCGACGCCCTACCCTTCCCACCCCACCGTCCCGCCATGAAACTCGCCGCCTTCATGGCGCTCATCTCCCTCCTCTTCGCCGCCACCTCCGTCTCCGCCAAATCCTCCAAGTCCTCCAAGTCCTCCAAAAACCGCCGCACGCTCCGCAACGAACCCACCCAAGGCTTCATCTTCCGCCGCTCCATCTCCCTCCACAAAGGCGACAAACCTCCCGCAGGCAAAATCTCCGGCAATACATGGGACCTCGGCGGCCTCACCATCGACGGCCGCGACTCCGGCGACTGCTGCGACAACGAAGGCGGCCCCAAGGTCACCATCCACTGGAAGGGCCTCACCATCCGCAACGGCCGCTTCGCCAACTGGCCCGACGGCGTCGGCATCGCCGCCCAGGACGTTACTTTCGAAAATGTCGCCTTCGAAAACTGCGAGGACTGTCTCAATACCTCCAAAGGTGCCCGCAACTGGACCATCCGCGGCTGCTTCTTCCGCGCCGCACCACTCAAAACCTCCCGCCAGAACGGCTACCCCGGCGACAAAGGGCTCCAGGCCAACGTCTCCGACGGCACCAATCTAATCGAGGGCTGCACGTTCTCCGGCTTCCGCAACGCCATCCGCGCCGGTTCCCAGAAATACCGCAAATCCGCCGGCTCCATCGTCATCCGCAACAACCGCTTCCTCAACTCCGCCACCGCCATCCACGCCGT
Organism: Verrucomicrobiales bacterium; assembly: GCA_947462995.1. Lineage (GTDB taxonomy): Bacteria > Verrucomicrobiota > Verrucomicrobiia > Verrucomicrobiales > V1-33 > V1-33. The sequence goes on from CANHUG010000020.1 coordinate 14,860, forward strand.
CGCCGGCGACATCTTCGTCGACCCAGACTCCAATTTCTACCTCAAGGTACCCCAACCCCACCGCACCGAATCCCCCGGCCGCCTCATCCTCTCCCCTACCCGCTGACTCGCCTCATTGCCGGGTGGACTTTCCTTCACCGTTCCTTACTCTGTCTCCGCTATTCTCCTGAATTCCCTGCCATGCCCCGCCGCCAATCCGGTCTCCAACCCGCCCACATCTTCGGTGCCCTCGCCTTCCTCGCCGTCGCCGGCGGCGGCTTCTGGTACTTCTCACGCCAGAAAGAAGAAGGCTTCTCAGGCAACAAATTCTCCGCCGCCCAGTACCAGCAAAACTACATCGGGCTCCGCGGCAATAAATACGTCGTCACCGGCATCATCACCAAACAACTCCGCTACGCCCCCAACAGCGCACGGCTCTTCTCCCTCGCCGTCACCGACGACGGCGCCTCCGAACCCATCGACCTCGCCGTCCTCATCCCGCCGGAATTCAGCAGCATCAACATCCAGACCGGCCAGTCCTTCCAACTCAAGGTCCTCGTCGACAAAGACGGGCTCCTCCGCGCCGAAGACATCCGCAAATCCTGAACCCTCACCCAGCCGCTCGCCATGAAGCTCTGCACCCTCTCCCTCGTCTCTCTCCTCGCCGCCGCACCGCTCCACGCCCAGGTCTTCGACGCCGGCGGCGGCCAACCCGCAGCCCAACCCGGCACCGCCGCTGCCGCCCAACCCTCCGCCCCCAAAGCCCTCCTCGGCAATGATGTCCCCTTCGTCGACCCAGGCTCCGAAATGGCCCAATGGGACGGCAAAATGTGGAACGTCACCAACAATCGCCTGTTCCGCGCCCGCTTCGAAAAGTACCTCGCCGCCCCGGAAGAAAACACCGCCCGCGACGCCGAATACCGCCAGCTCCTCCTCGACGCCATGAAGGCCATGTCGCCCAGCCGCCCAGGCGGCCCCAGCGTCCCGGAAACCATGCGCCTCCTCGTCAAAGCCGCCGATTACCCCATCGACGCTCGGCTCTGCGACTCCCTCGCCCAGGCCGTCTACGGGGTCGTCCTCAATCGCAAAAATCAGCGGCTCCTCGCCCAGATGAACAAGGAACTCGAAAAGGACCGCCACAACCAGGGCTGGAACCTCGAGGTCTCCGCCGCCGCCGCAGAAACGCGCCAGAAAATGAACGCCCCCGCCCAGGGCGGCGGGGGTGGCGGCAACGGCGGCAACCAACCCAACGGCCAAGGCCAAGGCCAGGGCCAGAACACCGCCGGCCGCCCAGCCCAGTCCTCCGGCCAGTCCATGGAATCCCAACTCGGCGAATTCAGCCGCGCCGGCAGCTACATCAAGAAAATCATCGAAATCGACGCCGCCCGCATCGCCAATTCCGCCAAAATGACCGCTGGCGACCTCAAATCCAAGGTCGAATTCCAGGCCCTCATCGTCCAGTTCTTCCTCCAGCGCCGCTTCGAACACACCATCCTCTCCTGCCGTCTCTACCGCAATCTCTACGAAGACGGCGACAGCGAACTCAAGCTCAAGGAAGGCTCGGACGTCGAAAAAATGTTCACCCGCACCACCGGCACCACCCCAACCGTCAGTGCCCTCGACGCCCTCGCCTCCGAATTCATCCGCGATGTCGATGAGGGGGTCGTCGCCTTCGAATACCTCTCCGAGAAAAACGAACTCGAAAGCGCCAGCAAACGCCTCAGTGAGGCCTTCGTCATCGGCGAATACCTCCCACGCATGCGCACCCTCACCCGCGCCCGCAAGGAAAAGGTCCTCGAATTCGTCCGCGACGCCAACCAGCTCATCTCCGCCATCGAGGTCAAAGACTACTCCCTGGCAGAGGAAGTCGTCGAACGTCTCCGCAAAAACGGCAAGGACTTCGACTACGCCAAACCTCGCGCCGCCATCGAAACCGCCCGCGCCGCCTCCGCTCTCCACATCCAGAACGCCCGCAGCGCCGCCATCAAAAAAGACGACAAGAAGGTCGCCGAGGAAATCGAAAAAGCCGCCCTCATCTGGCCCACCAACCCGGACCTCAAGGCCTTCGCCACCCAGGTCGCCACCTACGGCGACATGAACAGCCGGGTCCTCAATGACCTCGACACGCTCCTCGCTCAGAAAAACTTCCGCGAAATCGCCCGCGAACACATCAAATACTCCGGCGCTGTCCTCGGAAAACCCGAATACGAGGAAAAACTCAAGGCCGCCCTCGAAAAGGTCGCCCCAGTCGACAAGGTCGTCGCCATCGCCGACGAAATGGTCAAGGCCGGCGACTCCGCTGGCGCATGGGAACGGCTCGAAGAAGCCGCCAAAGACTACCCCGACGACAACGAAATCAATCGCCGCCGCGCCGAACTCTCCGGCAAAAACGCCGACTTCATCAACGCCATCATGGAGGCCCGCAAACACGAAACCAGCGGCCGCTCCGGCGTCAGTCTCTCATGGTACCTCCGCGCAGAACGGCTCTACCCAGCCAGTCTCATGGCCCGCAAAGGCATCGACCGCATCGCCGATAAAATCCTCCCGGAATCCGCTCCCGAAACCGCCCCCTCATCCTTCCCGGACCCCGGCGTCTCTTCCTCCCCAGCCACCTCTCCCGGTGCCGCTCCCTCAGACCCCTTCAACGGCGGCTCCACCACCGGCTCCAATCCCTGACTTCTCCCTAGCCCCCACTCTTTCCCTGTCCTCCACACCGCCGACCCGGCAGTCTCCTGTCATGAATCTCCTCACTTCCCGCAAATCCCTCCTCGCCTGCCGCCGCGACTTCCTCCGCCGCTCCGCCGCCGCAGCCGCCGCCCTCTGGTCCGTCCCCGGCGCTTTCGCCGAGGCCCTTCTCCAGACGCCTTCCCAAACCGAAGGCCCGTTCTACCCGGACTCGCTCCCCCTCGACACCGATAACGATCTCCTCATCATCAACGACGCCACCACCCCTGCCATCGGCGAGGTCACATGGCTCGGCGGCCGCATCCTCGGCCCGGACGGCCAGCCCATCCGCAACGCCCTCGTCGAAATCTGGCAGTGCGACAGCACCGGGGTCTACCGCCACGCCGGCAGCGGCGGCGACATCGCCAAAAAAGACAAGAACTTCCAATCGTTCGGCCGCTTCCTCACAGGTTCCTCCGGCGAATACACGTTCCGCACCATCAAACCCGTCCCCTACCCAGGCCGCGCCCCTCACATCCACTTCGCCGTCAAAATGAAGGGCCGCGAAAAATGGACCACCCAGTGCTACATCAAAGACCACCCCGGCAACGCCAAAGACGGCGTCTGGAAAAACCTCGGCTCCGAAAAACACCAGGCCGCCGTCACCGTCCCCTTCTCCCCCATCACCGGCAGCAAATCAGGTGAACTCAGCGCCAAATTCGACATCGTCATGGGCCACACCCCAGAAGGATGAAGTGACACAGGCATCCTGCCTGTGACCCCAATGCAAGCAAAGTGGCACAGGCATCTTGCCTGTGACCTCGATGCCGAAGTTCATCAAACCAGCCACCATCACGGGCTTTCATCTCCTTGAAGCCAAGCGGCTGACGCTTCCTTTTTCCCAAAACACCAGACGATGCCATCCACAAGACGGCCTCCACTAGCAAAAACCCTCCTCTCCCTCTCACTCGCCGCGGCTCCCCTGACCGCCGCAACCCACCGCAACAGCCAAAGTGGCACGGGCGTCCCGCCTGTGACCCCACCGCCAACGCCCCTCCCTAGCGGCAGCCACCGCAGCAAGGCCGCCCCGGCCTTGTCTCCAACCACGCCTCCCAGCCGTCAGCTAGAACGTCTCGACCGCGCACTCGTCGCGCTCCCGCTCCCCTCCGGCGCGGTCTTCCTCTCATGGCGCTCGCTCCGCACCGACCCTCCCTCCACCACTTTCCACATCTGGCGCTCCTCGCCAAACTCCCCACCCGCCCGCCTCACCGATTCCCCGCTCTCCGGCCCCACGTCCTTCACCGACCCCGCCCCGCCCGCCGACGCCTCCTACTCCATCCAAACCATCCTCCCAGCATCCCCGGATTCCCCTCCCTCGCCCGCCGTACGGCCCCTCAAAGAACCGTTCCTCCGCATCCCCGTCGACCCTCCAAAAGGATACACCCCTAACGACGTCGCCCCCGGCGACCTCGACGGCGACGGAGCCTTCGACCTCGTCATCCACCACACCGGCCGCGGCCGCGACAACTCCCAACCCGGCCTCACCGACCCTCCTGTCTTCGAAGCCCGCTCGCTCTCCGGCCGCAAATTCTGGTCCATCCACCTCGGCCCCAATCTCCGCGAAGGCGCTCACTACAACCCCTTCCTCGTCTTCGACTTCGACGGCGACGGCCGCGCCGAATTCGTCACCCGCACCGCCGACGGCTCCATCGACGGCACCGGCAAACCCATCGGCAATCCCTCCCGCGACTGGCGCTCCCTATCCAAAGGCCCCACCTACGGCAGAATCCTCGACGGTCCCGAATTCCTCACGGTCTTCGACGGGCTCACCGGCGCTGCCCTCGCCTCCGTCCCTTTCTCCCCTCCCCGCGGCAAGGTCTCCGACTGGGGCGACTCCTACGGCAATCGCTCTGACCGCTTCCTCGCCTGCGTCGCCTTCCTCGACGGTACCCGCCCCAGCATCGTCATGACCCGCGGCTACTATCAGAAATCCACCCTCGCCGCATGGGACTGGCGCAATGGCTCGCTCTCCCTCCGTTGGCTCTTCGATTCCTCCTCCCCACCGCACCTCGACTACTCCGGCCAGGGCAACCACAACCTCGCCGTCGCCGACGTCGATAACGACTCCCGCGACGAAATCATCTACGGCTCCATGGCCGTCGACGACAACGGCTCCGGTCTCTGGAACTCAAAACTCGGCCACGGCGACGCCCTCCACCTAGCCGATCTCATCCCCTCACGCCCGGGCCTCGAAATCTTCGGCGTCCACGAAAAGGTCACTCACCCCCACGGCATCGCCTGTCTCGACGCCTCCTCCGGCACCATCCTCTGGAGCCGCCCAGCCTTCGACACCGGCCGCGGGCTCGCCTGCGACATCGACCCCCGCTCCCCAGGCTCCGAATGCTGGGCCTCCGACTTCCCTTCCCTCTTCTCCTCCTCCGGCCAACCCATCGGCCCACGCCCGCGCTCCTGCAACATGGCCGTCTGGTGGGACGGCGATCTCCTCCGCGAACTCCTCGACAGTACCTCCATCTCAAAGTGGAACTGGGAATCCCATCGCGAATCCTCCCTCCTTGCCGCTCACCAGCACGGCGCAGCCTCTAACAACTCGTCCAAAGCCAACCCCTGTCTCTGCGCCGACCTCATCGGCGACTGGCGCGAGGAAGTCATCTGGCGCTCCCGTTCCTCCAACGAACTCTTCCTCTTCTCCTCCTCCATCCCCACCACCCATCGCATCCCCTCCCTCATGCAGGACCACGTCTACCGCATGGGCATCGCATGGCAAAACGCCGGCTACAACCAACCCGCCCACACATCCACCCCGCTCGCCCCCTCTCCTCCTCGTTGATGCAGCTTTTTTGCATCACGGGCTTGCGCTCGTCCCATTCCTGCGCTCCCGGCATCTATCGCACTCCATTTGCAGTTAATTGCCATGCGCCTCTTTCTTCTCCCCTCCGCATTCCTCGCCGCCCATTCGCTCGCCGGCACCCCGGCCCCGGCCCTCCCGGCCGCACCTACACACGCCCACGTCCCCATCATGGAACGCCCATGGTTCACCGGCCGCTCCTACAGTCTCGGCGCTCCCCTCAATAACCCGCTCCTCGGCGCTCCCCAGGCCGGCGGCCTCGGTCTCGCCAACATCTGGTTCCCCCACTTCCACCTCAATCAAGCCTACGGCGGTTCCTCCGCAGCCAACCCCGCGGACCTCGCCACCGGCGCTCACGACCCCAACGCCGACGGCTGGACGCTCCAGGGCATCGAGGCCGAAAGCAGCTTCCGCTTCAATCGCTACCTAGAAGGCTTCACCGGCCACCACTTCTACTGGGACCAAGCCTCAGGCTGGAACTACGAACACGACGAATCCTTCCTCAAAATCAAATCCCTCCCCGGTGGCTTCGAACTCCGCGGCGGCCAGTTCTTCAACCGCTTCGGCTTCCACAACGCCACCCACCTCCACGGCTGGGACTTCACCGACAGCTTCCTCGTCAGTAATCAACTCCTCGGCGACCACAGCGTCACCACCAGAGGCGGCGAAATCACATGGAACCTCCCCATCCCATGGCAAAGCGCGCTCTCCTTCTCCGCAGGTGACGCCGTCGTCGACTCCCACGACCACGGCCACTCCGACGAACACGAACACGAAGAACCCGCCTTCGAAGCCCACGGCGCCGCCTTCAAAGACCTCCTCCTCTCCGCCAACTGGACCAATCTCGTCCAAATCAACGATTTCCATCGGCTCCGCTTCGGAGCCTCCGGCGCATGGGGCGATAACCAGTTCGACCGCACCACCCACGTCTACGGCCTCCACGCAGAATACGAATGGCGCGAAAATGGCCTCGAACCAGGCGGCGACTACTTCCGCTGGCGCTCCGAAGCCATGTTCCGTCGCTTCGGCGCCGTCAGCGGCCCGCTCCCAGGCGAACCCTCCGACCACGATGATCACGACGATCACTCCGATCACGAGGAACACGACGATCACGCCAGCCACGACGCCGATCATCACGACGAACACGACGCCGATCACCACGACGAGGAAGAACACCACGACGATTCCCCACAACGCCGCTCCTTCTCCGACTTCGGAATCTACTCCTACGCCCTCTACGGCCACCAAACCGGCTTCGCTGGCCCCCTAGAACTCGCCCTCCGCGCAGAATACACCGACGGCATCGCCGACGCAGGCCTCGACAACCGCTTCCGCCTCAGCCCCTCCGCTCGCCTCTTCTTCAACAAAGCCGCCACCGTCGCCATCGGCCTCCAATACAACTGGGACCGCTTCAGCAACTCCCGCGACGAACACTCCCTCTGGACCCAACTCAGCTTCGACTGGGGCGGCCCAGAAGTCCGCTGATCCTCCCTCCCCATCCCCAAGCCGCCCCGCACGGCCGCTAGCCAAGCCGACGGCTTGGCGGAGATTACACTCTATGGCTGCGGTCCACCCCGCGTTCACCACGCCAATGAAGCCGTAGGCTTAACAGAAATTAGCCGGCGGCGTCAGCCACCGGTCTAACATTATAATACACCACCGCCCCGGCAGGGGCGGCAGACCCTCCCAACACACCCCCGCCACACCAGCCAGCAGCAGGCACTGGACTGCTGTCAGAATTACAGCTCTCCCTGCGCACGGAGTGCGCCTACAAGCCCTCTCCGAACAAGCCCCGCGCCCGCGAGGCTCCGTACTCGCGCCTCTCCCCACAAGCCCCAAAGCCTAACATTCACCTCCATCCCGTCCATCCCGTCCATCCCGTCCATCCCGTCCATCCCGTCC